>CALLYA010000584.1 GCA_937875495.1 uncultured Verrucomicrobiota bacterium | reverse complement strand
AGATAATCGAGATAATCGAGATAATCGAGGGAATCGAGGGAATCGAGGGAATCGATTCCTGTTCTGTATGGTACTTGTTTCTCTGAGCAACGCTCAAACCTCGATGCTGATCCCGATCTTGTTTCGCCTCTTCCTTTTCGGACGACCGCTGGTGAGAACAGTCCTGCCACAGCGGTCACCGAGAACACCGAGGCGCAATACCTTTCCCATCTGAAAGCAACCCGGCTGAAATGCCGGTGGGTGCTGTTTCGCCGATGGTAATAGGAAGAAACTCTCTGTGAACTCTGAGTCCTCTGTGGCTAATCTCCGTCCGTAAAGCCGGGCGTTTTCCCAACATGACCTCTCCATTTCCCCCCTCTGCGCGAGTCCTCCCCATCCGGCTCCGGAGACCTTCGGTTGTGGCCCAATGGGGTTTTAGGACGGGCTATCTCGAGTTCTCCATTTTGTGGGAACGGTGTGGAGACACCACTTTCGTGGGGTGAGGCAGAGGCTGGGTATGCTGCAAAGGATTGAGTTGAGACCTCGATTTCTGTAGGGTAGTCGCTGTTGCGGATCTCAAACCTTAACCGTCTAGGAGTGTGGGATGGACATTGAAGTACTCGGCTGTTACGGAGGTGAGCTGCCTGGGTTTGGGTTCAGCTCCTTCCTGATCAACGGTCAACTTCTTCTGGACGCTGGACACACGGCATCCATCCTCACCTACGAAGAACAGGTGCGTATTGAAAACGTCCTGATCGGGCATGCCCATCTGGACCACGTGCGGGATCTCCCTGCATTGATTCAGAACCGGATTTACTGTGAGGGCTGCAAGCCGTTGAATGTATGGGCGCTTCCCGAGGTGATCCAGGAGCTGGACCTACACATGTTCAACGGGGACATCTGGCCTGATTTCCGGGAGATCCCGAAGGAGGATCCCAGGCTCACGCTCAACCCGATGCACCCCTTTGAGTCAAAGCGATTCCGTGGAATTGAGGTCACGCCCTTACCCGCCCGCCACACGGTACCGGCGTGCGGATTTGTATTGGAGGAGAACGGGGTGGCGGTGCTGATCGGGGGGGACGGCGAGCCGACGGAAGAGGCGACCGATTGGCTGCGTGGGCACGCCGGACTTGCAGCCTGTTTCATCGACACGACGGTTCCCAACCGATTTGAGGAGATGGCCGTGACGAGCGGTCATCTCACCCCGAAGCTGCTAGCGGATTGGGTACGCCGTCTGGCGCGGCCCGAGGTATTGGTCTACGCCTACCATTTGAGTCCCAATTTATACGATGAGATCACCATGGAACTGGACGCCCTTCCGATCCCGGTTCGTGTTTTGGGGATGGGCAAACGGCTCGTTTTCGAGTCGGCCAATGGGCCTGTTCCGGACGCGGTCCCAGCGGCAGAGGTCGAAGATTTGGAGGATCGACACGTGACCAACCAAATTTGGAGTCAGAGCTCCCTCTTTCGGGGATTGGAACCGATTGAGATCAACCGCCTAACCGAGTTGGCCAGGGTACGGGTTTTCGAGCCGGGTGAGGTCTTCATTCGGCAGGCGGAACCGAACTCTTCCCTGATGATCATCAAGGAGGGGCGGGTGCAGGTGTATCGCAATTCAGGCGGGAAAAACGTCGTGCTTGGAGACATGAAATCGGGCGCGTTTCTGGGAGAGATCAGCCTATTTGACCCTGGGCCCGCGACCGCTTCGGTTGCGGCACTGGATCGGGTGGTGGTCTTTGAACTGCGCAAAGCGGACCTGGATGAGGTCTTCGACAACGAGCCGGAGATAGGGATGCGGCTTTTGCGCATCGTCGTGACGGAGTTGTGTCGCCGGATTCGGGCGACCGACGAGAAGTTGTCCGATGCAATGGTCTGGGAGGATCAGGTCGGAAAACATTGAGTGAGTCTACGGTTGCAGGTGATCCCGTCTTTGGCATGGCGATCCAACGTTGGTGGGGCTAGAGCCTGTCCGAAAAGGCCATCGGGACCGAGCGTGGCTCTCCGGATGGGGATGGGGAGGACTCGCGCAGAGGCGCAGAGGCGCGGGCATGTGGTCTGT
>CALLYA010000583.1 GCA_937875495.1 uncultured Verrucomicrobiota bacterium | reverse complement strand
GCCCTCTGCGGGAGGCTTTCCGGGTCCGGATGGGGAGGGTAGGTTGAGAATGCGGTACCTTTTCGGACGACCTCTAGCTCGAGGGTGGCTGAAAGGGTCGATGGCGAAGCGGGAAGGTGGCGGCTATCGGCCTCGGTATCGAAAGGACGCGGGATGGGATTCGGACAGGAGAAACCGGGTAGTGCAGCCGTGTTGTTTTGGTGCTGACAATATTCGGCAGCGAGGTATGAGCGGGGTAAGAGGGGCAAGAGGGGCAAGTGCCAACCAAAACAGGGATCGATTCCGATTCCGACCCCGACCCCGACACCGATTTAGACAACGATCGGACAGATTGGACAGATCGGACTGATCGGACAGATTGGACAGATCGGCAACCATTGCCTGGGGGCGACGCCTGAAGGAGCGTGCCTTTTCGGACGACCTCTAGCTCGAGGGTGGCTGAAAGGGTAGATGGTGAAGCCAGGTCGGGCTCGGTATCGAAAGGACGCGGGTACGAGTAGGAGTAGGAGTAGGAGTAGGAAGACGAGGTTTGCTGTAACGGTATAATTCAATCATTCCCCCAAATGTTGGAGGCAGAGCTTGGAACCGACGCACTCCCATAGGCAGGTTGAAAGCGCCACCGCGCCCTCTGCGGGAGGCTTTCCGGAACTGGATGGGGAGGGAGGGCAGGTTCGATAAATGACTACGTTTTCGGACGACCTGTAGCTTTGGCAAGCCGGCAGGCGAGGTGAGGGTGTGAACTGAGTAAGGGGATTGTGCATGATCGAGAAAATTTCCGTGGCCGATGCCCGGCGAGAGAGCGCGGTCGGGCGCAGAGTCATGATTGAGGGTTGGGTTCGGACGCGCCGGGATTCGAAGGCAGGATTCAGCTTTCTCGAGGTCAACGACGGCTCCTGTTTTGGGAACGTCCAAATCCTGGTAGAGCAGGGTCTTGCGAACTATGAAACAGAGGTTCTGCGCCTGACCGCCGGTGCGAGTGTGCGGGTGGTTGGGAATGTCCAGGCATCGCCGGGCAAGGGGCAGGCTACGGAGCTGGCGGCTGAGGAGGTCATGGTTTACGGGTTTGCGGATCCGGAGCATTATCCGCTCCAAAAGAAGCGGCATTCGCTCGAGTTCCTCCGGCAGATCGCCCATTTACGTCCGAGGACGAACACGATTGGGGCGGCCATGCGGGTGCGCAACGCTATCAGTTTCAGCCTGCACCGGTTTTTTCAGGAGCGCGGATTTCTATACGTGCACACGCCGATCATCACTGCGAGCGATTGTGAGGGGGCGGGGGAGATGTTCCAGGTGACGACCTTGAACCTGGTAGACACCCCGAGGATCGACGGCAAGGTTGACTATTCCCAGGACTTCTTTGACCGCCCGTCTTATCTGACGGTGAGCGGACAGCTCGAGGCCGAGGCCTTCGCATGCGGACTGGGCAAGGCGTACACGTTCGGTCCCACGTTCCGTGCGGAGAACTCCAACACGGCACGGCATTTGGCGGAGTTTTGGATGGTGGAACCGGAGATGGCCTTTTGTGATTTGCAGGGGAACATGGACCTGGCCGAGGCGCTGTTGAGGCAGGTCTTCAGCGAGGTCCTCAGCGGCTGTGGCGAGGACATGGCCTTTTTCAATCAGTTCCTGGATCCGACCACGATCGAGACGTTGGATGGGATTGTGGCCGAGCCGTTCGAGCGGATGACCTATACCGAGGCTATACGATTGCTGCGGAATGCGGACCGCACGTTTGAGTTTCCGGTGGAGTGGGGTGTGGACCTGCAATCCGAGCACGAGCGTTATTTGACCGAGGAGGTGGTGCGCAAGCCGGTGATTCTCTGTGACTATCCGAGGACGATCAAGCCGTTTTACATGCGCATGAACGACGACGAAGCGACGGTGCGTGCGATGGATGTTTTGGTGCCGAAGGTGGGTGAGATCATCGGCGGGAGCCAGCGTGAAGAGCGTCTAGAGGTTTTGGAGGGGCGCATGAAAGAGCAGGGCTTGAACCCTGAAGACTACTGGTGGTATTTGGATTTGCGTCGTTACGGGACCGTGCCGCATGCCGGATTTGGACTCGGGTTAGAGCGTGTGGTTCAGTTTGTGACCGGCATCGCCAACATTCGTGAAGTCATCCCGTTCCCGCGAACGCCGGGAAACGCGGAGTTTTAGACGTATCCCCATTGACCAGCATGGATCGAGGATCCAGGAGGCTGTGCATGACTTTCTTCCGATCGATCTCGCTTCCGATCCAGGTTTGTCGGTTTCGGAGATGGCTATTCCTGGGCTTGTTGCACTCGCTGTTTGTCTCTGGAGTGGCGGTCGGCGTGGGGGAGGAGAGTCTGGATGGTTTCGCATGTCTCGATCTACCCGTTTCGCAGCCGGGTCCTGTGGACGAGTATCGGATCCATCCGGATGGGGGGCTGATCTACGATCCGATCCGTCGCGAGGCGGAGGCCACCGGGCAATTGGTTCGGGTGGAGCCGGGCAACCGGCAGCTGGTGACTCTCGAGCTAGGTGCGGGCCTTCGGGCCTGGGCGAAGGCTCCGCAGCGGATCGACGCGTACGGGGTCGCGGAGATTCCTTACCGGCTGGAATGGGTTGAGGGGAGTGAGCCGCGCTTTCCGGTGGCTGTCGAGGCGGTGGCCTTCGAGGAGCCGGAGCGGCGTAACGGGCGTGATCTGTTTGACCTTGCCTTGCCGGGGCGGATCGATCTGGATGTGCGCTATCTGGGATCCGTGACTGCGCACCTGATCCCGGGGGCACGAAACAACATACGACCGGACATGCTGGATGAACCTGGGGCCTACCCCGGCTTTGCGCGCGGGCCATTGGTCCGTTCCGGAGTGATTGAGGCGGGGGATTTGGTATGGTTTCGGTTTCGGGTCCGCAACACCGGTGACACCATTCTCAAGCCGGAGGGTTTTGGTGGTTGTCAGTTCTATCCGCTGCTGAAGAAGCGCGATGCATCGGGGGAATGGGGGGAGGCGGGTGGATCGTACAATTTGTATGTTCGGGAATTGGAATCTCTTTATCCGGGCGAATCCCGGGACATCTGGGTACACTGCACGGGTAGCTACCCGGGCTATTCCGGCTCGGGCGCGGCTGAGACGCCTCAGGGATTTGGCCTGACCCCGGGCGCGTATCAATTCCACTTCCGCATGACGTATCGCTGTTACGAGACCGACGAGGTCTTTCTGAATATTTGGGACGGTCCGGTGGGGTATCATTGGGAGATGCCGTTCCTTGTGGAGGAGCAGCCGAGGCAGGTCTCCGTGAGCGAGGGGCGCCGCCTGTATTCGCACACCGATCAGGGACCGCGGATCACGCGGTTTGTCCACACGCTCGAGGAGTTCATGACCGCCTTTGACTGCCATTTGCAGGCGCCGGAGACGGGCCATGGGATCGAAGGGGTACTTCACCTGCAGGTCGCACCGTGGACGAGGGAAATCGTATTCAAGGTGATCACGACCGATCCCTTGGCGGTTCGAACCGCAGCGATGCCGGTGGAGATCGGGCTTGATGCGCTGTCACTTGCGCTGGATCCGGACCCTTCGCTCTACGTGATTCAGGAGGGGTTGTGGCATCCTGTGATCGCGTCACAATCGATGGCGGACATGCGGGCGAACGTGCAGATCGGGCCTTTTCCGGAGCGGCACATTCCGGAGCGCATGCGGGAGATGATTGACTGTGGGGTCAATGTCGTTGCGACCACCGGTATGCCTTGGCTCTACGACGACCGAGACGCCCCGCGTTCGAACTATCAGGGGGATGCGTACAAATATTCCCTCGAGGTCGCCCGGAAGGAGGGCTTGCGGGTCTTCGGATGGGGGTCTTATCCCTTTGATCGGGCAACGGTTCTTCCGATTGCGGAGTGGATTTCGGGCGGAAGCTTCCCGGTCGGGGAGCGGACCTTGGGTGGGGCGATGATCGGGATGGCCGAGCCGAATCTGCCGCTGGCCAACGCTGTGCTTTGGGGGTATCAGGCCCGCAGGTGGGGTGACCTCTACTTCCAATCCGGCTCGGGGATTTGTCCGATCGACGTTGAGGACACCCGGGGCTGGTTACGACAGGACATCCAAATCCGGTATCCGATGGGGGATGGAGTGACGAAGCTCTTCCAGGGGTGGCTTCGCAAGAAGTACATCGATCTCGATCGTCTGAATCTGGTTTGGGGCAGCGACTTTGCGGACTGGGGTGAGATCCGCCCTGAGGCGGGGCAGGTCACGAACCGGTTTGGGCATCAGTATGAATACACCGACCCTGACCATCCCTTTCATGATTGGAACCTGCCGGTTCTGGATTGGGATATCTTCCGCACGGAACTCCGGTTGAGGAACTACAGGGATGTTCTGAGTGTCTTTCGTGAGGAGGTCCCGAACGCCGTCATATCGGTTCGGACCGAGGGCGGGAACGTCCTGGTCGCGGGCTTGGATCCGCAGTCGCCCAACGCGCATTTTCGCCACATTTACTACAGTCAGCGCCGGTGTGGTCTCATCGCGGAGGTCGTGCAATCGGAGCCGGGATTGGTCCGGGTCCATTCCGACTACACGACGATGCCGTACACGCCGTCTGAGATTCGTTTTCTGACCCGCACGGCGGTGGCCCAGGGGGTGGTGCCCTGTTTCTTTCCCCAGTTCAACAACATGCGGGACATTGCAATCAACGCGCGCTACGGCACGGAGTATGGCGTGCACTACAATCTGCCCGAGGGGCGCAAGGGCATGATGATGCATGTCTTACTGGCTCTCTATCCTTGGTTCAAGGCGACCTACGAGGAGGGTGGCGTGCCTGGAATTCTATGGGAGGACTACCAGTGCGACGGGTTTGCGACGGCGACGCAGAAGCGTGAGATGCGGTATTTCAGGCAGGCGCTGGAGCGTGTGCTGAACCGGCCGGAGTCGCTGGACCTGCGGCGGGTGGAGGAGGGCGCGGGGGATCCTGATGGGGTGGTATCGGGGGAGGTGCGCCCCTGCTATGTCGTGGAGGAGGGCGCTGGTTACGACGGAGTGGAGGCGTCGGATGAGTAGGTGGATTCGGCGGCATTCGATCCCTTGGCCGACCTGGCGGGTGTGGCTGCCTTTGATGGCGGTCCTGGCT
>CALLYA010000582.1 GCA_937875495.1 uncultured Verrucomicrobiota bacterium | reverse complement strand
CGATCGGCTGCGCCACCGGCGGCGAGGCGCTCGCACTCGCCGCCGCGCACGCGTTCGACCTGGTCCTGCTCGATATCGGGCTCCCCGACCAGAACGGGCGGGACGTCTGCCGGCAGCTGCGATCGATCGTGGCGCAGATCCCGATCATCTTCCTGACCGCCCGCGCCGAGGAGATCGACCGTGTCGTCGGACTCGAGATCGGCGCCGATGACTACATCGCAAAACCGTTCAGTCCGCGCGAGCTGTGTGCACGCATCCGCGCGGTACTGCGCCGCTGCGGCGCCGCGCCCGCACCGCATGAAGCGCCAACCGATCAGCCGATGCCTCGCACCAAGGCGTTTCCGTTCGAGATCGACGACGAGCGCATGCGCATCACCTATTTCCAGCAGCCGCTCTGCCTATCCGCCACGGAATTCCGGCTGCTCAGCACCCTGTGCGAACACCCCGGCCGGGTGTTCAGCCGCGCCCAGCTGATGGACCGTGCCTGGGCGGAGCCGGAGACCTCCATGGAGCGGACCGTCGACGCGCACATCAAGAGCATCCGCGCCAAGCTGCGCAAAACCCACCCCGCGCTCGACCCGATCGAGACCCATCGCGGACTCGGTTACGCAATGAGAGAAGACTGGTGAGTACAACCACACGCATCCTCCTCTGCTTCCTGCTGTTGATCACCTGCGCCTTCTATTTCCTGCTCGACAAGCTCACGGACCGGGTCGAACGGCAATACCTGGAGGCGGCGGAGGAACCGATGGTCGACATCGCCCGTATCCTCGCGGCGTGGCTGGAGCAGTCGAGCTCGGAAGCCGGCCTGGATTGCAGGTCCCTGGAAGATGCGTTGCGCGCGGTCCACGAGCGTCCGTTCGAGGCGCAGATCTACAACCTGCTCAAGACCCAGGTCGATATGCACGCCTATGTCACCGACGCCGACGGGATTGTCCTGTTCGACTCCAACGGCGGTGCTGCGGAGGGCGCTGATTATCGACACTTCAACGATGTGAGCAGGACCCTGGACGGCCGTTATGGCGCGCGCTCGACCCGCACCGACGAGGAGGATTCGCTCTCCTCCATCATGTTCGTCGGCGCGCCGATCGTCGTGGATGACCGGATCCTTGGCATGGTCAGCATCTCCAAGCCACAGGCCAGCATGTTCACCTTCATCGAGGAGACCCAACAGCGCATCCGCTTCTATGGATGGAGCATCCTGCTGGTCACCATGTTCGCCGCCGTCCTGGTCTCACACCTCTTTTCGAGTCCGATTCGCAAGCTCACCGCTTACGCCCGAGCGGTCCGGCGCGGCGACCGCGTCAAGCTGCCCCGGCTGGCCAGCACCGACGTCCGCACCCTGGGCCATGCCCTGGATGAGATGCGCGATGCACTCGAGGATCGGAAGTATGTCGAGACCTATGTCCAGACCCTGACCCACGAGATGAAGAGTCCGGTCTCCGCGATCCTCGGAGCCGCCGAACTGCTGCAGGATCCCGCCATGCCGGTCTCGACCCGGGAGCGATTCCTGGGCAATATCCAGGGCGAGACCCAGCGCCTGCTGCGGATCATCGATCAACTGCTCGCCCTCTCCGCCGTCGAGACGCAGAAGGCACTCGCCAATCCCACCACCATCGCCCTGCCGGAGCTCGTCGACCGCGTCTGCAGCGCACATCGGGAGGCGTGTGCCCCGCAACGGCTGCAGCTCGAAACAGGGCTCACCGCCTCAATCCCACCCATCCAAGGCGACGCGTTCCTCCTGGAGATCGCGGTCGGCAACCTGCTCCAGAACGCGATCGACTTCTCGCCGCCCGCAGGTCGAATCCGCGTCTGCCTCGATCATCGGCCGGAACAGGACTCGATCGAGCTGCGGATTGAGGACGAAGGCCCTGGGATCCCGCACTACGCCGCCGAGCGTGTCTTCGAGCGGTTCTACTCGCTGGCCCACCCCAAGACCGGCAGGAAGAGCACCGGCCTGGGGCTCTGTTTTGTACGTGAAGCGGCGGAACTGCACGCCGGAAAAGTCACGCTCGCGACACGCGCCGACGGCAAAGGCGCGGTCGCCACCCTCACCCTGCCGCTCCATCCGACTGGCCAAAGGCCTCCGCGCGTTCTATGATGGCTCGATAAACCGAGCAGCACATGCTCCCGCGTTGCAAGTGCCCATTTCGACCGCGCTCGATCCGAACCATGAAATACCGCAGCCCAGAACCCGTGGATCCGGACCTTCTCGCTCCGATCTATGCCAAGGCCTTCGCACTCCCACCGTACGAGGAGAACTGGACCATCCAAAAGGCGCTCCAGCGGGTCCGCGACCACTTTGAAAAACATCCCGACACCTCGTGGGTGATCTACAAGACCAGGCCGGACCTGCCGCTCGGGGCCGCGCTCGGCGTTCGTGAATCGGAGACACGATGGATCATCCAGGAGTGCTTTATCGAGCCGTTCGCGGGGCGCTCAGCCCTCGGCGACCTCTTTGTGCGCCGACTGTTCGAAGACCTCAGAATCGGCGGCACCCGCCCGGTGGAGCTGTTCCTGGAGCGGCACTCGCCAGACTATAGTTTTATGCGGGGCCTCGGCATGCGCACGCCAAGCCACATGCGCATGTTTTCGAGGTTCCCGGCCCCGCCTACGCCGGATGAGCCGTGACGAGTTCCGCGAGTATCCGGTCATACTCGTGGATCAGGCGCGGCCAGGAAAACCGCTCGGTCTCTGCGCGCAGTCGCAGCCGCTCTTCCCGGCGTCCCCCACGGGCCACCACCTCCAAGGCATCGGCCAGAGCACGCCCCACCCCGAGCTCCACCGGGTATAGGAACGGACTGCCCGCACCCCGCAAGGATAGCGGAATCAGCTCCGGATAGGCGAGGTCGTTCGGCAGGACCGGGTACGCACCGGCGCGAATCGCCTCCAGCACGCCGTGTCCGAAGTATTCGTGGATCGCCGTCGAGACCACGATGTCGCACTCCTTCAGCATCGCGAAATAGCGGGCGCGGTCCTTCGGGAAGCCGGCGTCATGCAGACGCGGACCCAGCAGTTCGCGCAGCTCTTGCAGGACCGGGTGCTCCTCCCGGAAGCGCTGACCCAGGATCCGCACCCGAAAGTCGTACCCGCGCTCGACCAACTCGCGCAGGCCCGCCAGAAAGAGCTCCGGGCGTTTGTCATACTCCCAGCGGTGATTCCAAAGGATCCAGGCAGGCCGTGATAGGGGCTCGATCCCGTCGGTGGCGGAGAGTTCCGCGGCGACGCCCAACGGAAGCACCCCGCTGCGCGATTGAGCGGTCGCCAGCGCGGCGTCGGTCTGTACGTCCGGCACCAGTTTCAACACCTCCGTCAACGCATCCATGAACCGGGTGCGATGATAGTGGCTGTTGAAGTACACCCGATCGGCGGTCAGGATCGCGTAGAGATGGGTGAGACCGAAGTGGAAGTCCCTGCGCTCGAGTTCGTGCAGCGGATAGGTGAGCTGGTTTTCATGGAAATAGAGCACCGTCGGGATCGAGCGCAGCTCCGCCGGGAGCAATGCCTTCATTTCCGCCAGGTTGAGGTAGTCCGTGACGAAGAGGAGGTCCGGCCGCGGACGCTCCGCCAAGGCAGCGGCAAAGTGGAGCGCGGAGGTACGCATCCGCCATTTCCACTTGCGCGGGGGCAGGGTCAACAGCTCCCAACGGTGCTGCGAATAGGCCTGGAGCCCGCGCAGGAAGGCCATGTGCGACGGCGCCGCATACGGCTCCATCGCCAAGACCGAGTACTGGTTTTCAACTGTCATGCCGCCCCAAATCGCCATCCCTTCGGTTACACCGCTTCACTTCTGCCACGATTCCGCAGCGGCTCGTCCGTGACTATCGCTGCTCGGCCACCGCCTTCAAGAGACCGCCGCGCTCTTCCTCGGTCGCGACGCGCCATCGCCCGCGGCGGACCCGTCGATCGACCGCCGCCGGATCCAGCGAGAAACTGGTGGCATGCCGGCCTTCCGGGGTGAAGGCATGCGCGCGGTGACGCGATCCGAGGACCACGATCGTCCTGCGATGCTCATCGAAAAAGAATTGATCAGGGCCGGCCCGGTGCAGGTCCTCGATCGCCATATGGACCGGACGCTGCTGGGTGCCGCGCTCCTCGGCGTGGACCGTTCGCCGCACGCCCTGGCGGCCCTGGCGCTCGAGATCCTGAACGAGGCCGCGAATGACCTGAGGCACCTCCCGCAACGGGGTCAGATTCCTGGGTGCCGCAGGATCGGCCGGCTGCACCCTACGTTCGATGTCCGCCACCTTGCGCCGTGCGCGTTCAAGGGCACGGCGCAGTCGCTCCTGCCCGGCCAGATACGGTGCTGCATCCTCCGGATCCGGACCGATCAGGTTCAGATCGAGTTGGAAGCTGCCGAAGGCGCCGCGCCACTCGACGACTTGGATCGTGAGCGCCAGCCGCTCCGCGCTGTCGGCAGGAGGACGGAAGTAGCCGCAAACGACCTGCCCGAGGATGTCGTAGGTCTTCGAGGCCCGGCCAAAGGTGTGCAACAACTGGCTCTTCAGCTCCCGCCCGGGGATGAACATCGCCACAGTGGCCGGACGCTCGTCATACAAGAGATCGACCCGCTCGTTGCGCGCGGCGAGGAGGACCTGTACGAGATCCGCCCACTGCGGGACACCGGTCGGGCTGTAACCGCTGAAGACAGTCCCCGCCGACGGCGGCACCGCGTGTGCGCATGCGTGCGACGCACAGCGATGACAATAGACCCGCCCAGGCGCGTAGCCCTTGGCCTGCATGTCCCATTCCCGGGTCTGTGCCTTGAGCTGGGCAAAAAGCGGGGCAGGTTCCGCACCCGCCGGCTTGGGCTCAAGCGGAAGCGTGAGTTGAAAGCTGCGCGGTTCGCTCAGGCCCCGCGGATCCCCACCGTGAAGATGGCGGTAGATATCGCCGGCCAAGGCCTGCAATTCGGCCTCCAGCCGCGCGGCCCGCTTGCTCAGCCAGCGCTGAGTCTTGACCCGGCCCCGCGCCGACGCGTCCTCTTCCCCCCGCCCTGCCTCGGCGGTTGCAGCCGGCACACGCTCCTCGGCCGGAGCCGGCCCCGCAGGCGGGTCGTCCGGTCCTTGCGCAGTCATCAGAGCAGCTCCTTGCACTCCATCATATCCAGCACATCCTCGAGATACGGCATGGCCGGCTGCGCGCCTTCCGCCAGGGCGGCCAGAGCGCCGGCGGCATTGGCGAACTTGAGCGCGTACGGGATCGTCATCTCGTGCATCAACGCAACGGCCAGGCCGGAGGTCCAGGCGTCGCCACAGGCGGTCGTGTCGACCGGGTCGACCGTGAACGCCGGCTCCTTGATGACCCGATCCCGATCGACCCAGAGGGCCCCCTGGGCACCGCGTTTCAGGGCGACGGCTTCCACTCCGTATTGAAGCAAACCCTGCGCGGCGCGGATCGCGGAATCCTCGTCCGTGCACGAGTGCCCCACGATCGCGTCGAGCTCGGATTCGTTAGGGGAAAAGACGCTCACCCCCTCAAGATCCTCTGGGGTCAATAGGTTCGGCTGCCCGCCGGCATCGAGCAGTACAGGCACGCCGTGGCTCACCGCCGAGCGGATCAGCTTGCGGTTCACGCTCAGGGGGAGCTCGGTCTGCAGCAGCATCCACTGATATTCGGCGTCCTTGTTCCAGATCGATTGCATCCACGCATCGGTGAGACCGGCGTTCGCACCCTGGATGAAGGTGATGCTGTTCTCGCCCTTGGGCAGCACGAAGATCATCGCTACGCCGCTCGCGACATCCGGGACCCGAAACACGCCTTGCGTATCGACGCCGGCCTGCGCCAGCCCGTCGATCTGGGTCGTGCCGAAGGCATCGGTTCCGACCGCGCCCAGGAGGCTGACGTCAGCGCCTAAACGTGCCGCCGCCACCGCCTGGTTGGCGCCCTTGCCGCCCGGAACCGTCTGGAACTGCTCCCCACGCAAGGTCTCGCCGACCGCGGCCAGGCGGGGGACGCGGCAGACCAAATCCATGTTGATGGAGCCGGCGACCAGAATCCGCTGCGCTTGATTAGAATTCATCATTGTTTCCCGCCCCAATCCCCAGTCTTCAGGAGTTGCAGACAATTGACTCCGCCCGCGGTCCTCCCGTTGCAGCCGCATGCCTTGCGCCAAATATTCGCGTCCAATCAGATCATGCTCCACCGGATCGGCCCTTCGCTTGCTCCAATCCCGCCTGAAACAGCCGCATGAAATAGCGGAGTGAATCGTGCTTGGGTGCCAGTGCCGGATCGTCCAGTTTCTTCTGGAAGGCATGAACGACACGTTCGTAGAAACCGACAAATCGTTCTGGGTTGCCCTGCTGTTTAAAGAAATTCTCCCAGGGCTCGAGCTCGACATAGACACAGACCGGGCTCTTCGTGAAGGTCTCCAAAAACCATTCGATCGCCGCAGGCATGTCCTTCTGCGCGCGGGTCAGGGCCGCGTAATTCAGGAGGAATTGGATCGAGGATTGCCGTGCGGGATCGGGATAGAAGAGGTCGGGATAGGCGGCGATGGCGACGTCCATCTCGGCGAGCGCGCGCTCCTCGTTATCCTGTTGAAGGGCGATATCGGCCATCAATAGGTGGAGCCGCCACTGGCGAATCGGGTCTTTGGCCTCGTCCGCCTGGGTCGCCAAGGGTGTCAGCTCCTCCATCAGCTTGCCATAGTCGGCCCGACCGCCCTCGTTGCGTGCACGCGTAATCTCCGCCTGGAGGATCCAGCGGTAGTTGTTCTGTACATTGTCCCGGCCGTCCCGGACTGTGAGCATCTTCAGGTACTGGTCATAGCTGTCGATCGCAGCGGTGACGTTGCCTTTGCGCGCGGAAGTATCCGCCTGCTGCAAGAAGTACTTGGCCTCAGAGGGCAGTTGTATCTCCACGGCATGACATCCCAATCGGGGCAACACCCCCAATAGAGGAACCAAGGCGAATAGCATCAGCCGTGTCTTCTGAGTCGTGTTCATTGTTTCCCCTGATTTTGTGTCAATCGATCCGCGGTTTGCGCTTGCTCCACCCCCGCCTGCTCAAAAGCTACCTATTGCCCGATCTCGCCAAAAACTGGCTCTGCTGATGTCATAAAGAAGGAGCCCACCGAGTTGCAAGACTGCATGCTCAAAAAAAAACCGACTCCCCATTTCCCAATGCCCCCTCAGCCTCTTTCGCGGTTGCATCCCCCCTCACCTTCGCGCCCTTGCTCAACCGTTTCTCGAGCCCGTCCGACAAGGCGCGCTGCAACAGGCGTCGCCTCCAGGCAATGGTTGCCGATCAGTCCGATCAGTGTCTGAATCGAAATCGAAATCGAAATCGAAATCGGGGTCGGAATCGGGATCGAAGAAATCGAAGAAATCGAAGAAATCGAAGAAATCGAAGAAATCGAAGAAATCGAGAAAATCGAGAAAAACGAGGGAACCCTGTTCTGGTTGGCGCCTGGCCCTCTGCACACCGCTCAAACCTCGCTTTCGCAGCACGTCTTCGCGTGCTGCGGCGCGTGGGTTTCGGTCCCCGCGCGAGGTCAGAGGTCAGAGGTCAGAGGTCAGAGGTCGGAGGTCAGCCCCAGAGCGCTTCGCGCGAGTTACTTGTCGCCGGCCCACTCCAGTCTATTGTACCGATTACGTAGGTGATCCCCCGAGCCTCGAGCCCGTCCAAAAATGCGCGCTCCTTCAAGCGTCGCGCCTCGCCTCCAGACAATGGACGCCAATCAGCCCGATCAGTCCGATTCTTGCTTCGCAAACTACCTTTTCGGGCGCCCCCGTTCTCCCGGCCACCCCTGGGCCGATTGGGAATCGAAAAAAAAACGGACCGGTGGAAAAACCACCGGTCCGTCGGACAGCCTACGCGGAAGAATCAGGCCATGCGCGCGATCGCCTGGACAATGCCCTCGGCAAAGACCGGCAGATCAGGGTTGCGGGCACCCATGACCAGGATGATGTCGCCTGGATTGACCGAATGCAGCAAGTCCTCCTGCACCTCGAAGAGGCCTTCGGAATACTGGGCGTTGACGCCCCGCGCCTTCAGGTCCTCCACGATGTCCTTCGCGGAGATATCCTTGGAGGCGGAACCTCCGGCGTAATAGATCTCCGGCAGGATCACGCGCTCGGTCTTGCCGAGATTCCGGGCGAAGACCTCGACGAGCTGTTCACGCATGAACTTGGCCGGCGCAAAACCGTGCAGCTGGAAGACCACATGGAGGAAGCGACTGCGCGGACGCAGGGTCCGCAGGGCGGCTTCGATCTTGGCTGGATTGTGGGAGTAATCATCGACCACGCGAATGCGATTCACCTCGCCCAGGAGCTCCAACCGCCGGCGAACACCCGCGAAGCTGGTCAGCGCCTGCGCTGAAATCTGAGGGGCCACACCAAGCTGCTTCGCAGCCAAAACGGCAGCAACGGCATTGAGCATGTTGTGCTCGCCCGGAATCGTGAGCTCGAAATCGGCGGAGTCGAGGCCGAACTTGATCCCCCAGCCGGTCTCCTTCACCGCGACCGGGAAGGCGCGATCCGGTCCGGAATAGACCGAGTAGCGGACAAACTCAGGCGCATTCTCGATCTTCATCGCCTGGAGTTTCTCTGCGACTTCGATGCCGGCGACGACCGCACCCTTGGTCTGACCGACCAGGCCGGCGAACATCTGAAGGACTTCCTGCTCCTCAAAATGGTCCCGGGCCAGATTCGTAATCACAGAGACCGTCGGGTGATACCGAACCAAAGAGCCATCGCTCTCGTCGGCTTCGTAGATGATGACATCCCCCGCACCGATGCGGGCGTTCCCGATTCCTGCATCTTCGGGCTGATCCAGCGTAGCACCGCCATTGACGACCGTGGGATCCATCCCGGCCTGAGCCAGGATGTGGCCCAACATTGCAACGACCGTAGTCTTCCCGCTCGTCCCCGCCACGGCGATGCTGGTGTGGTACTCCTCAGCCAGACTGGAGAGGAATTCACTGCGCGCAAAGATCGGGACGTTCTTGGCCTTCGCATCAGCAACGTCCTGGATCGTCTCCTCCACCGCGCCGGAAACAACGACCGCAGCCGTCGTCTCACCAACGCCGGAGCCGTCCTGGGGAAAGATCTCGATACCGCCCTTTTCAAACAGCCGGCGCAACTCCTGCTGTTGGCCTTGGTCGAAGGAGCGATCCGATCCCGTTACAATGTACCCGCGCGCAACCGCCAATTGCGACAAGGCCCGCATACCGGTGCCTGCTATTCCGACAAAATGAATGGTGTTTGCTTCACCTGCGTGGGTGCTTTCAGAATTTTGTGCCATGTTCACTTACCTGGTTAGTGACGAAAAAAAGTAGACGGGTTTATAGCACAAACAAAGGCGTGCCTCAAACCTCCGCATAGAAATCGCGGAAGGAACTCCTCGTGTCTCAATTTGGAAAATCCACGATGCACCTCTTCGATCATCCTCACCTGCAATGCAAACTGGACAAAGTCCGGCTCCTCTGTTTCGACGTGGACGGGACGTTGATCGACGACCATGGCGGACATGCCAATCTGTGGGAATCGCTGCACCGGGCATTTGGTGTCACCGAGGAGGAACGCCGCCGAATCGCCGACGACTTTTTCAGCGGCAGGATCACTTACGCGGACTGGGTAGATCTGGATGTGGGCCGCTGGCAGGCCTTGGGTGTGACCCGCAACGACATGCTCGACGTGATCCGTCAGCTTCAACCGGTGCGGGATGCCCCAGAGACGATTGCGATTCTGGCCGCACGCGGGTACCGGTTGGCGGTCATCAGCGGCAGCATCGACCTGGGTCTCGAGGCACTCTTTCCCCAACATCCCTTCGATCCGGTCCTGATCAATCGCATCGTCTTCGACCCTCAAGGCCGGATCGCACACTGGCATGCAACCCCGTTCGATCTCTCGGACAAGGAAAAAGGACTCCAGATGATCGCGGCCGAGGCGGGTGTGTCACTCCAGGAGTGCGCGTTCATCGGCGACAATTTCAACGATGTCGCGGCCGTGAAGGCGGCCGGGATCGGGATCGCCGTGGCCTCGAAGTGCGAGGACCTGACCCGGGAATGCGATATCCACATCGCGGACCGCTGTTTGGCCCCCCTGAAGGCGTGGTTCCAGGGTCCCGTCTGACCCGCCCGTGATTTTTCTTGGCATCGCTTGAAGTCAGCGCGGGGAGCGCGGATGGTGATCCCGTTCGTGAAAAAAAGCACTATTTACCCATCCCTTCGCGGATTTTGGAGCCGATACGCATGAATCCCCCCCGCATCCCGGCGCATGCCAGGCACGCCGTTGCATCCTCTCTCCTCGCCCTCTCCCTGCTGAGCGCCCACGCCGCCACCGACCCGGTCGAAAAGAACGAAACGAAACGTGTCGATTTCGGGGGGGATGTGCGCGTCCGTCAGGTGCACTTCGATTCCATACCCAGCTTCACCGATCCCCCCGGTGTCGCACGCGGCGGAGAAAACCATTTCTTCCGCTTCCGCACCCGCCTCTGGTCGCGGGTCAGCCCAGGACCGAATCTCAAGGCCTTTGGGCGGATCGCCAATGAGTTCCGACATTACGAGAGCCCAGACGTCACCTCTTGGGACTTCCCCGATGAGGCGTTTCTGGACAACCTGTATATTGACTTGCTCAATTGCTTCGGTGAAACCGTTGATCTGCGCATCGGCCGTCAGGACCTGAAGTACGGAAACCGCCGCGTGATCAGCGAGGGCTCCGTCAAGGACGGTTCGCGATCGATCTATATGGACGCCGTGAAGCTGACCTATAAAGGCTTGGATAAGAACAGCATCGACCTGCTTGGAATTTACAACAGCGCCGAGAACGAGCTCGCCGTCAATTCCCAGGATCGTGACCTCACCGGCTATACCGGCAATGACGCCGGGATGGACGAGGCCGGCGGCGGGGTCTACTGGAAGAACAACGCCCTCGCGAGCCTGCCCTTCGAGGCCTATTACCTATTCAAGCACGAGACCGCCTGGAAAAACCCCGATGGCGAGATTCAACCCAGTGCAGACGTGCATACCCTCGGCAGCCGCTGGATGCCCAAATTCAACGAGCATTGGGACGCTAACCTCGAAGTCGCACTCCAAACCGGGGAAGCCGGGGATGCCGATCAGACCGGCGTCATGGTCGATGCCCTCCTCAACTACCACCCCTCCCTCCTGACCCGCCTCGATCCCACCCTCACCGGCGGCCTCTACTTCCTCTCGGGTGATGACCCCGAGACGCAGAAGGACGAAGGCTGGAACCCGCTCTGGTCCCGCTGGGTGCAGTACAGTGAGCTCTACTTCTACGCCTGGGGCGACCGCGCCCGGTGGTCCAACCTCGTGATGCCGCACCTCGATTTTTCCTTGAAGCCCAACGATAAACTCCGCATATGGGGAGTCCTGGGCGCCTTGCTCGCGGAGGAAGACGATGGTCCAGGCCCCGGTGACTACCGCGGCACGCTTGGGCGGGTGCGAACCGATTTCACGCTCAAGGAAGACCTCTGGATCCCGAAGGACTCCCTGGTCGGCCACCTCTCTTTGGAGCTGTTCGACCCCGGCGATTACTACAACGTCGACGACACCGCACACTGGGCGCGCTGGGAACTCTCCTATCAGTTCTGAAGCGAGGTCCATATGCCCGACTATAAAGCGGTCTTCAACCAGCATGATCTGTTCGCTCGCCGTAACGGGATGGCAATCACCGAGTGCGGCCCCGGCTGGGCAAAGGCGGAGATGACCGTCCAGCCGCATCATCTCAACGGCGCCGGCACCCTCCACGGCGGCGCCATGTACACGCTGGCCGACTTCGCCTTCGCCTGCGCCTGCAATACCCACGGTGACCTGGCCGTCGCCATCGCCTGCACCATGAACTACCACCGCGCCGTTCAGCAAGGCGTCGTTCGAGTTCAGATCCGCGAGGTCGCACGCACAAAACGCATCGGCACCTACGCCGCCGAACTCACCGACGAGAACGATACCCTCGTCGCATCCTTCACCGGGACCGCGTACGCCCGTCCGGGAGTGCCCCTGCCGTCACTCGCCCCCCCGCAGTAGTTTGCGCGGCACGACGCTGCGTGCCGCGGCGCAGGGGGGCTTGAGCCCCCCGCGCGGAGGTCGGAGGTCGGAGGTCGAACCGCGAGTTACTTGCTGAAACGGTCTGGGGACGACGGTTGCATGCCGAATCGTGCTCGCCATCGATCCCGATTCCGATTCCGACCCCGATTCAGATGATAATCTGACTGATCGGCCCCCCACGTACCCGTACCCGTACACGTACACGTACACGTACACGTACACGTACACGTACACGTACACGTACACGTACTCGCCGCATCCTCGTGTACGTGAACGTGTACCGCTTCGCTGTGTACGTGTACGTTTCAGGGCCGGGCTATACTTTATAGCCCTCCCGAAAAGGTCGATGGCGAAGCAAACTCGGGGTCGGGGTCGGGGGCGCTATCGGTATCGAAGGACACGTGATGGGATTCGGACAGAAGAAACCGGGTACCGCAACCGTATTGTTGCAGTGCTGACACAACTCGGTAACAAGGTTTGAGCAGTGGATGAGGGCAAGTTGCCCTTCAGAACAGGATTCCCCTCGATTCCCCTCGATTCCCCTCGATCCCCTCGATTCCCTCGATTTCCTCGATTTCCTCGATTCCCTCGATTCCCCCGATCCCGATCCCGATTCCGACCCCGACCCCGATTCAGATAATGATCTGACTGATCGGCACCCCCCGTACCCGTACACGTACACGTACACGTACACGTACACGTACTCGCCGCATCCTCGTGTACGTGTACGTGTACCGCTTCGCTGTGTACGTGTACGTTTCAGGGCCGGGCTATACTTTATAGCCCTCCCGAAAAGGTCGATGGCGAAGCAAACTCGGGGTCGGGGTCGGGGGCGCTATCGGTATCGAAGGACACGTGATGGGATTCGGACAGAAGAAACCGGGTACCGCAACCGTATTGTTGCAGTGCTGACACAACTCGGTAACAAGGTTTGAGCAGTGGATGAGGGCAAGCTGCCCTTCAGAACAAGATTCCCCTCGATCCCCTCGATTTTCTCGATTTCCTCGATTTCCTCGATTCCGATTCCGATTCCGACCCCGACCCCGATTCAGATAA
>CALLYA010000581.1 GCA_937875495.1 uncultured Verrucomicrobiota bacterium | reverse complement strand
GCAGAGGACCGGCTTTCGCATTGATCAGAACCCAAGAAAACGGTACTCTCAAGTAGCTGCATTCCCCCTCCCAATAATCCTCTGCGCCCTCTGCGATCTCTGCGGGAGACCTCCCCATCCAAAGCAGGCGACCTTTCGTGGAGACCCAATGGCTCATATCCATGGGTCGATCGGTATCAGCGCAGGGTGGGGAATGCGGAGATGCGCAGGGTGGTACAACCGTAGGGCACGAGGTGGACCGGTTCTTCGGTGGTGCCGCCGGGGCGGTTTTGCGGACTCCATGGCAGGGGGCCGGCCTCGTCGTTGTAGGCTTGCCAATGTGGGAAGCGGACTGCCCGGGTCTGGAGGGTGATGGGTGTGTCTTGGAGGTTCCAGGGGGTGGCACCAACGGGCTTGCGATCGACGATCTCGAAGCCGGCTTCGGGGTCAGCCAGGACGGATTCCAGGAGTGCGTAGTTCCAGGGGCTGGCCGGGCGGACCTCCCAGAAACCGGGTTGTGGGGACCACTCCTCTTCGATCCGGAGTGCGAAGAGCAGGGGGCCGCGTTCGATGGCGAGGCTGTTTTCGTGCCACCGGCTCTGGCGGAGGGTCATCGGGAGGGTGAGCTCCACGGAGTCGCCATTCACCCAGAGCCGGGAGAGGCGGGCGGTCTGACCGGGGACGGTGGAAACGGGCTGGCCTGCGCCGTTCACGGTGACCCGGGCGCCTTTGCACCAGAGGGGAATGCGCAGGTGCAGCGGGAAATCGACGGGCTGGTCGGTCTGAATGGTGAAGCGGATGGTCTCTTCGAACGGGTAGCCGGTCTCGGCGACCAGGGTCACCTCCTGGCCGTCGGCCACCCTAGCGGTGACGGCGCTTGGTGCGTAGGCCAGTGCTGCGAGCCCGTGATCTGCCGTGGCCATCCAGAGGTGTTGGACGAACTTAGGCCAACCCTGGTGGAGGTTGCATGTACAGCATGGGTATCCGCTCAGAAGGCCGTACACGTTTCCATCGACAGCGTGATCGAAGAAATTGTGCATGGAGGCGGTGCAGGCGATCTGGTTGGCCTGCTGAAAGTATTGGCGCGCGGTGAAGTCGTCGTTCACCTGGGTGGGGAGCATATTGAACGCGAGTTTCTCAAGCTGGTCGGCGAATGCGAGGTCCCCGGTAATTTCGAGCATTTTCTCGAGGGAGAACATCATCTCGACGGTGGAGCAGAGTTCGCTCCCCTGGGTTGGTGCGCGGCCGTGCAGACCTTCGTCTCCGCCGTACATCCCATTGGGGTGCCCGTGGAAGCGCTCGAGATCGGCGAACGCCTTCTTGACCGCTTCGAGATGTTTGGGGTCCGGGTGTGCCTGGAACAAGACCACGGGTTGCTTGATACCCTGGGCGAGATTGACGCAGTGAAAGGGCGAGGCACCGGGTTTGCCCGACTGGTAGCGTTCGAGTTCGATATCACCGCGCTCGAGGAAGATCTCGGTATAGGGATGGGTCTGTTCAATGATCAGGTCGCCCAGGTCGAGCAGGAACGAATCGCCGGTGATGTTGTAGAGCCAGTAGACGACGAGGAGATTATCCCCGCCGCGGCGATTGCCCCAGAAGGACCAATGCCCCAGGGGCGTCTTGGGCAGCTCCTGGAGTTGAAACCGGAAGTAGCGGGTGAGCGCCTCGATCACGCGCGGATCGCTGGTGGCGTTGTAGTGCTGTTGCAGCACTTTCAGCATGACCATTTTCGGCCACCAGTCGCGGCGGGGGCCGCGCTGGATGCCGGGCTCATTGGCCGGGGGCGTCTCGAACGGGATCGGACCGAGATATCCATCCTCGCGTTGATTGGCCAGGGTCCATTCGACCCATTGGTTGGCCTTGGCCAGGAGGGCATCGTCCTTGAGCAGGTGTGCCAGTGGGAGGAGTCCGTCGATCCAGTAGGGTCCGCGTTCCCATCCGTCGCCGTCGCCGCCGAGCCAACCATTGCGTGGGCCGACCACCTCGGGGTAGAGGGTATCGAGGTGTCCGGTCATACCGTCGGCCATCGATTGCAGCTGATGCCCGAGCCAGCCTCTTGCCTGGATAGCGCCTAGGGGCAATTCAGAATACGGCTTTGGGGCCAACGGCTCACGATTCGGTCGGTAACTGGACGCACCCATAGCTTCCCCACTCCATGCGAGCAGCCCGCAGGCGTACCCGGTCAGAACCACCACTGCGAAAGTCTGTCTCATCGCCCGGCCTTTCTTGCGTGCTCAATCGGTTTCAGAGAGGGCGCCGATTGTAACACGGGGTCGTCCGAAAAGGTAGCCGCTTTCGCACCCGGATTTGGGGAGCCTCCCGCAGAGGGCGCAGGGGACGCGGTGGCGTTTTCGACTTGGCGATGGGGGTGGGTAGGGTCAATGCACTGATCCCTACTTTTTTGGGGAGGGTTTTTGGGAGATCCGCTTTCTGCAGACCAGGGCGGATGATGAAAGCAGCTCCGATGTAGCTGCATCTCCCCTCCCAATAACCCTCTGCGCCTCTGCGCGAGTCCTCCCCATCCGGCCCGGAGACCTTTCGTTGTGGCCCAATCGGGTTTGGGGACGGGCTCATGCTAGGCGCTATCCGAAAAGGTGAATGGCGAAGCAAGATCGGGGTCGGGGTCGGTATCGGAATCGGTATCGAAAGAACGCGTGATGGGATTCGGACATGAGAAACCGGGTGCCGTAACCGAATTGTTGCGGTGCTGACACAACTCGGCATTGAAGAGTGAAGTATGAGGGGGGCCATCAGGGTCAGGTGCCAACCAGGGCAGGGATCGATCCCGATCCCGATTTCGATTTCGATTTCGATTCAACGAACGCCCTGACTGATCGGCAACCTCTCGTACTCCTACTCGTACGTACTCACCGCATCATCGTGTACGTGAACGTGTACCGCTTCGCTGTGTACGTGTAC
>CALLYA010000580.1 GCA_937875495.1 uncultured Verrucomicrobiota bacterium | reverse complement strand
GAGGCTCTCCGGATCCGGATGGGGAGGTATCCCGCAGAGATCGCAGAGGGCGCAGAGGTGTATTGGGAGGGGGGAAAAGGGACTTACATCGGAGCTGTTTTCAACATTTGCCTTGGTCTGCAGAAACGGTATACCTAAAATAACCCAAAAAATGGTAGGGATCAGAGCATGGAGCCTACCCACCCCCATGGCCAAGTCGAAAACGCCACCGCGCCCTCTGCGGGAGACGTTCCGGATCCGTATGGTGGGAAAGCTGCAAGCCACTTCGCCTCAGCGGGGGTCTCTCATTCCTGTTCGGAAGCCAGAACGTTCATCAGCTCTAGAATCCGATCATAAAGGCGGTCGCCGATCCATTCCCGCGCCTGCAACGTCAAATGAATGCCGTCCTCGGTGAAGAATTCGGGGAACGGCAGCGGATCAATCATCCCCGCCAGGTCGAGCAGGGTTGTTGCCGTCTCCGCCGCCACCGCGCGGGTCATGGCGATGTACTGGTCATGCAGTTCCTCCGCCCGCCGCGGGTCCGAGGTCGCCTTGATGTGAACCAGATGCCGGCCCAATTCACTTCTCGGGGCCGTGATCAGGATCGGACGGGCACCTGCCTCCCGAACCTCATGGATCAACCGGGTCAGTGTCTCCCGATAGCGCGCCGGCGGCACACGGAGCGCCTCCTGGACCGCGCCCGCGCCGATGGCTACCCCCTCACCCTGCCCGCTTAATGACCGGTCGGGACCCGAGGGCGTAGCTTTGCGCAGCAGCATTTGGAGTCCGCGGAAGGATCGCTTCTTCTGCAGCGTCTGATGGATCGCCGCCTGCAACGGCCCCGCAGAACGCCGGAGTCGCTCGTGATCCTCCGGACCGTTGGCCAACCAGTGATCGTTCCAGCCGAAGTAGATCGTGACAAAATCCGGCTGGAGCGGCCGTGCCTTGTGACGGAACAATTGGAGTCCCTGGACCGATGAATAGCCGTGAACGCCCATGTTGAAGGCCTCCCAACGCTGCCCCGTCGGTGGCGCGGCCTCCAAGCGCGCGTGAAGGCAGTCAGCATATGTCGGCGGACCCATTCCGGTGCACGAATCCCCGATGGATATGACGCGCACTAGATCCTTCGGCTTTTCCGGTGTGAACTCCCGGCCGACAAAGCCCTGACTGTTGATGGTCTTGCCGAAGAAGGGTGCGCCCGGCACGAATTCCCAGATCAGCTCCGGGGAATAGCGGAAAAAGGGATCCGCCGGCGGCGCGACATCGCCCGTGATATCTTTCCCCCGAATGACCATAGGCGGCGCCGGCGCCGGGACGTTTACGGCCAAAAACGCGAGGTCGAGACCGCCCAGCAACAGCATCGGCGGGAGCAGGATCAAGAGCAGGCGCTGCCCTGCCGGGCGCCCCCAAATCCCCTGCGTTTTGGCATTCCGACGGTGGAGTGCGATGGCGACCGCAGCGGTCAGGGCAAACGCCAGAAAGGGCTTCGCCGACCAGCTGATGCTCGCGCGGCCGAGCCGTACCGGATCCAGGATCCATGCCGCCCAGAGCAGCAGCAGGGAAAGAAGGACTCCTAAATCGGCGGCCCAAACGAAAGCATTCGAGCGGCTCGTGCAGCGGTGCTGACTGGATGCTGAAGCGTGATCGGGCATAGGCGGTGGAATGATCGTGGGATTTGGTGATTGATAGATGGGGAACCTAAGCCGTAATGGCCCATCTGGCGAGGATGGTGGGTCAGACCTGGACCTCGGGCAGGCGGATGGCAGAGACGACACCGATGACCGAGATCATGGCGAGTCCGAGAACCAGCACCTCCGGCGAGAGAAAGCTCAACGCGGCGGTGACCCCGCCCGCCGCCAGAAGGATGACGCCGATCAGCGTATTGCCGACCGCGACATAATCGGTGCGCTTGTTCCCGCCTGCCATGTCGATCAGATAGGTCTTCCGTCCGAGGCGTACCCCGGCGTGAGCGATTCCGAGGAGCAGAAAGGCGAATGGATAGACCCAGTTCGGAACGGCATCACCGAGGCTGCGCTCCAGCACAAAGACCGTAATGCCGAGACCGGCCGCCAGAGAGGATGCCCAGATCAAGACCCGTCGGCTGGAACGATCAGCCATCTTGCCCCAGGTCGGCGCGCTGAGACTGGAGGCGAGCCCACCTGCGAGGATCAGGAGGCCAAGAACTCCTGTGGAGCCGCCGGAGGAGCGTTGGGCCAGGGTCACGTAGTAGGGCGCGACCAGTGCGGATGTGATCATCAGTGCACGCGTGATCACAAAATGCCGAAACTGCCGATCCCGAGAGAGGAGTCCAAGGCTCTTCAATGCCTCGGCACCCGCGTTGCCGCCGCCGGCGGTCTCGCCCGGCTCCTCTTCGATCGAGCCGAAGACCAGCGCCGCGATCCACCAGAACGTTGCCGCAACGAACAACAGGATCGCATAAAACCATGGCCCAGCACTGTCCGGCCTGCCAAAGAACATCCAGAGTCCGATCAGTCCGACTACAATCCCGGAAAGGCCGGATGCGATCCCACTGACCCGTCCGCGGCGGGTCTTGGGGATGGTCTTGCCCATCACATCTTTGGACGCGACGGAGCAGAGCCCGCGGGCAAGGCTGAAGACCACGAGCTCCAGCAGCAGGGTGATTCCGGCCGCCATCCCGCTCATGATCAGGGCGGTCACACCCATGGCAGCGACGGCGGCACCCTGCAGAAACGAACCGATCACCCAGACCCATTTCCGGACCGGCTTGCGACGGACCCACGCGGCGATCGCCAATTGTGGAATGAGCGAGCCCGATTCCCGGATCGGCACCAACAGGCCCAGGACGAAGGCGGGTGCGCCCGCGAAATTGATCAGCCAGGCAAGCACTGTCTTCGGATTGATCAATGCATCGCCGGTCTGGGTCAGGAGGTTGGAGAGCACGATCCGCAGAAAATTCCCCGGGACCTCACGGCATGCGTCCTCAGAGATATCCTTACAGACCCGGGCGTCTTCTTCATCGACCAGGCGGATATAGAGGTCATCGGCGAGCCTGGACCGTTGGATCTTGTTCATAGTGCGGGCAGTATGTATCGTTGTTGAACAGTTTTTGAAATCGAGCTCAAACTAACCGATCGCCTCGACACCGGGCAAGTGGAAAGGGCGTATCAGTTGCCACAGCGGACTCCAAGTTCACAGAGCGATGCTGCCCATTGCCATCGACAAGAGGATCCGGAGAACCTCCCGCAGAGGGCGCGGTGGCGTTTGCGACCTGACCACGGGGATGGGTTGGGGCAATGCGCGAATCCCCTACCCTTTTGCGAATTTTTACAAGATTTACCCTTTTCAGCAGACCAGGGCAGTTGCAGGGATAGCAAGCCCCAGGAAAATCTCTCCTTCCAAACCTTCGTGTCTTTCCTGTTTACCTTTCACCTTCCCTCCCCCCTTCCAGTCCTCCCCATCCGGCGCCTGCGCCCTTTCGTCCCCGACTTTGCTTCGCCATCTACCTTCTCGGAAAGCCCATAGCCAGAGGGTATTCGAAAAGGCGCGCTCCGGCAGACGCAGACCATTCCGCAAATGAAGGAAAGGCGTGTGCTGCTTGGGTGGCCACTGCTTCGTGGCTTCGTGGCTTCGTGTGAGGCATCCGGCTCTACCGCAGTGAGTGTGCCAGGGATGGTCTCACACGAAGGCACGAAGGCACGAATAATATAAGAGAGGCCGATAGCGATGCCGATCTTGCTTCGGCATCAACCTTTTGAGACGAACTCTAGTTCGGCCCGGAAACGTACGCGTACCCAGCGAAGCGGTACATGTTCACGTACACGATGATGAGGCGAGTACGTGTACGGGTACGATGGGTTGCCGATCAATCAGATCATTGTCGAAATCGAAATCGAAATCGGGATCGGGATCGAAATCGGGATCGATCCCTGCCCTGTATGGCACCTGGCCATCATGGCCCGCTCAAGCTTGACTTCCGGGTTTGGTCAGCACCACAATAATTGGGTTACGGCACCCGGTTTCTCATGTCTGAATCCCATTCGATACCGATACCGCCCCCGACTTTGCTTCGCCATCTACCTTCTCGGAAAGCCCATAGCCACCGGGATACGGTATTTCCGTTGGCCATTCATGCATCGATCCGCAACCCCTGCTCAGGTCATATCCCACCGTAACATCCTCCTCCCCCCTTGGCGCTCTTGGCGTCTTGGCGGTTGAATTCCCCCGCCTTTACGCATGGGGCTGACGGAATCGAATTCAAGTGGACAGTTAACCCGGCAATGGCCGACCCCATAAGAGGAACCGCCAAGACGCCAAGGACGCCAAGGAGATTGGGAGTCTGGAGAAGGTCGTCATAGGCGTGTCGATTGGGTATGAATTGCATGAGTCGCCTGGACTAGCTGAAGCTCGTCCGAAAAGGCGCGCTCCGGCAGACGCAGACCATTCCGCAAATGAATGGAAAGGCGTGTGCTGCTTGGGTGGCCACTGCTTCGTGGCTTCGTGGCTTCGTGTGAGGCATCCGGCTCTACCGCAGTGAGTGTGCCAGGGATGGTCTCACACGAAGGCACGAAGGCACGAAGACACGAAAAATATAAGAGAGGCCGATAGCGATGCCGATCTTGCTTCGGCATCAGCCTTTTGAGACGAACTCTAGTTCGGCCCGGAAACATACGCGTACACAGCGAAGCGGTACACGTTCACGTACACGATGATGAGGCGAGTACGTGTACGATGGGTTGCCGATCGGTCAGATCATTGTCGAAATCGAAATCGAAATCGGGATCGATCCCTGCCCTGTATGGCACCTGGCCATCAAGGACCACTCAAGCTTGACTTCCGGGTTTGGTCAGCACCACAACAATTGGGATGCGGCACCCGGTTTCTCATGTCTGAATCCCATTCGATACCGACCCCGACCCTGATTTTGCTTTACCATTGACCTTTTCGGACAGCCCAAAGCCACCGGGACACGGGGTTCCCGTTGGCCAATCATGCATTGATCGGCAACCCCTGCTCCGGTAAAAGGAGAAATGAATCAAGAGCCCTGCATGGAGTCACCCCCAACCTGAGGAGCGAGTTGCGATGAAGCCGGCCACACTCATTTGCCTGCTCATGCTGCTGGTCGCGGCAGCACACGCCAAACCGCCCAATATCGTCCTCATCTACGTGGACGACCTCGGCTACGGCGATGTCGGATGCTACGGCGCACAAGGCGTCGCCACGCCCAATGTCGACCGGCTCGCACGCAACGGTCTGCTCTTCACCGACGCCCACTGCTCCGCCGCCACCTGCACGCCTTCGCGTTACACGCTGCTGACCGGCTCCTACGCGTTCCGCAAACAAGGCACCGGCATCCTGCAAGGGGATGCCGGCCTGATTATAGCCCCGGGCACCCCAACCCTACCCTCGATGCTCCAAACGCAAGGCTACCGCACCGGTGTGGTCGGGAAATGGCACCTCGGCTTGGGTGCCGGCGGGGTGGACTGGAACGGCGAGATTCGGCCGGGACCGCGTGAGATCGGGTTCGATTATCACTTTCTCATTCCGGCGACCGGTGATCGTGTTCCATGCGTATACGTGGAACAGGGGCACGTCGTCGGACTCGCCCCTGAAGACCCGATTGCGGTCAGCTACGGCGCGCCCATCGGCTCCGACCCCACCGGCAAGGACCATCCCGAATTTTTACACCAAATGTGGTCGCACGGGCACAACGCGACCATCGTGAACGGCATCTCCCGCATAGGTTACATGTCCGGCGGTCAATCCGCACGCTGGGTCGATGAGGATATGGCCGACACGATCACGAACAAGGCTGTGGCCTTCATCGAAGATCACAAGGACGGCCCCTTCTTTCTCTTCTTCGCCACGCACGACATCCACGTCCCCAGAGTGCCGCACCAGCGATTCCGTGGGGCGAGCGAGATGGGCCTGCGTGGGGATGTGATCGCTCAGATGGACTGGTGTGTCGGCCGGATCCTGGATGCACTCGATCGGAACCGGCTGGCGGACGACACGCTCGTCATATTCACGTCCGACAACGGTCCCGTTCTCGACGACGGCTACGTCGATGAGGCCAACGAACGGCTTGGTCCACACAAGCCCGCTGGCCCCCTGCGCGCCGGCAAGTACTCCCTGTTCGAGGGCGGCACCCGTGTCCCGATGCTCGTTCGCCTGCCGGGTCGGGTTGCGGCGGGGAGCCGGAGCAATGCCCTCTTCGGACAGGTCGACCTGGCGGCCACGCTCGCCGCGGTCGCCGGTGCGGACCGCCCAGCCGACGCCTTTCCCGACAGCCGCGATGCAAGCGCCGCACTCCTGGGCGACGACCCCACCGGCCGGCCGCACCTGCTCCATGAGGCCGGCCGGCTGGCACTGCGACGCGGGCCATGGAAGTACATCCCCCCAGGGCAGACCCGAGACGGCCTCGGGCCGTGGCGGAACGTTCGGCTCTCCGAGTCCGGCTTCCTGGGCGATGTCGAGACCGACCTCGGTGAGGCGCGAAACCAGGCCGGGGATCAGCCGGAGCTCGTGGAGGAGATGAGGAGCCTGCTCGAACAGATCCGTCTCCATCCTGATCGCTGATGCAAAAGAATGGCCGCCATTCGCAGCACACATCATAAAATTATGATAGCACCTTGTTTGAAAGTGAAAACTTGGGCGTTAGGAGAAAAGACGATGTTGCTTGATCGACTGTTGCGGAGACTTGGAGTGCCATGGAAGCAAGACCATCACGCTTGACCGCGAAGACAATCCTGGTCACCGGCGCCGGCCGCGGGATCGGCCGGGCGATCGCCAATTCGCTCGCCGCGGAAGGCGCGGACTTGATCCTGAGCGGGCGCAACCTGGACCGGTTGCATCAGACCGCCGACGCGATAAGCGAGGCCGGCGCGCGCGCGCATGTCTTCCAGGCCGATATCGGCGAAGAGGATCAGGTACTGGACCTGTTCCGGCATATCCAAAGCCGATTCCCCCGCCTCGACGTCCTGGTCAACAACGCCGGGATCGGCGAGTACGGTCCACTCGCCGAATTCCCCACGGACGCGTTCGACCGGATCATGCGGGTGAACCTGCGCGGCACCTTCCTCTGTTGCCGCGAGGCAATGAGGCTGATGCTCCCGCAGAAGGCCGGCAACATCATCAACATCTCCAGCGTTGTCGGCTTCAAGGGCTACCCGAATCAATCGGCCTATGCTGCGTCCAAACATGCGATCATGGGCCTCACCAAGGCGCTCGCCGTCGAGGCGCAACCGCACGGGATCCGGGTCTCCGCCGTACTTCCCGGGGGTGTCGATACCGATCTGGTCGCCGAGAGCCGACCGGATCTCGACCGCGCATGCTTGATCGCGCCTGAGGATATCGCCGAGACTGTCCTGTTTCTCCTCACCCTCTCCGACCGCGCTGCGGTCGATCAGATATTCATCCGCAGAACCAACAGCACACCATTCCCCTGATCAAAGGCCAACCCCAATGAAGCTTTGTCGCCGACCACTTGCCGGACTCCTCCTCCTGATCGCACTCGCTCATGGAACCGGTTCCGCCGCCGTTGTAATCTCGGAATTCATGGCATCGAATTCGACCACGCTGGCGGACCAGGACGGCGAATACAGCGATTGGATCGAGCTGCACAATGATGGCGCGGCAGCCGTCGAACTCGAAGGCTGGGGCCTGACCGATTCGAGCGGCGACCTCTTCCGCTGGGTCTTCCCCAGCCAGACCATCCAGCCTGGTGAGCGTCTCATCGTCTTTGCCTCCGGAAAGGACCGCGCTGCGCCCGGCTCCGAGCTGCACACCAATTTCTCGCTCGCCGCAGCCGGCGAGTATCTCGCGCTCACATCGCCCGACGGCACGATTCAGACCGAGTTCGCACCCGAGTATCCTCCTCAATTGCCGGATGTCGCCTACGGCCAGGCAGCGCTGCTGAGCAGCACCCGGCTGGTCCAAGCCCAAGCCCCGATTCAATACCTCGTACCGAACGCCGAAACGCTCCCCGCCACCGATTGGAACCTCCCTGGCTCCGCCCTGCCGACGGGCTTCACGCCGGGTATAAACGGGATCGGGTACGATGGCGGGACCGATATCGCCCTCATTCCCGCCGTCGAAACGGCTGATCTTATGCAGCCGGCCGCGTACTGGCGCCTGAACGAGGCCTCCGGCGCGCGCTTCATGAACCGCGGAACCCTCGGCACCGCCGCCGACCTCGATGCCTTCGGCAGTGTCACAACCGGAATCGATGGCCCCAGCGGCGAAGGCTTCCCTGGGTTTGAACCTGGGAATATCGCGCTTCAGCTGAGCGGTGAGTTGGGGACATACCTCTCGGCAGGCGCCCCACTGATGAACAACCTCACGGAGTTCACCGTTGCGGGGTGGGTCCGCACCGACAGTACCCTGGGATCACGGACCGGACTCTTTGGGCAAAACGACGCTGTCGAGTTCGGTATCGTCAGCCGCAATACCCTGCACCTCTGGACCCCAGGCGGCGGTGCGGCCAACGCCGATGCCGTGCTCACCCCGGACCAATGGCATTTCATCGCCGCCGTCGGGGACGGCTCTCGATTGTTCATCTACATGGATGGCCAGGTCCTGAGCTCCAGCTGGCAGGGGACCGCCAACTACGGCAGCTCAAACTTCCCGTTCACCGTCGGCGGGCGGGCCTTCGACGAATCCGCGGGCGAGCTGCAGGGCGATATCGATGAGGTCTTGGTCTTCACCCACGCCTTGAGTGAAGATGAGCTGAACACGCTCTATCGCAGCGCAATCCAGCAGCGCGGCGTCGCGGAGGAGTTGGCCGACTTGCACGCCCCCGGATGGTGGAGCCTGGAGAGCATCCCCTGGTTCTCTAATGCCGCCGTCAACAGCGGGACCCTCGGCGAAGTCGCCAATGCACAGGAAGACGGGACCGTCTCCATCGTGGACGGTCCGCGCCCGGTCGACTTCCCCGGGTTCGCGGATACCAACGCAGCCGCAGATTTCCCCGGCGGCAGTCGACTTCGGATCCCGCATCACCCGCAGCTGAACGGTCCTGAATTCAGCATCAGCGCCTGGGTCAAGCCGAGGCAGCAATCGGGACCGGCACCGATCTTCTCCAGCCGTGATTACTCCCCGCATATCGGGTACGTCCTGATGCTCGACCAGAACGGACATTGGTGCTTTGCGTTGGCCAACAGTCCCACCCAATTCACACAGCTCACCGGCGGGTCCGCACAGTACGATCAATGGTCCCTTATCACCGGCACCTACGACGGGACCACCGCGCGTATCTACGTGAACGGCGAGGAGACCGGTTCCATCGAGACCGCATTTCTGCCGAATCTCGAGGGCTACGGCAAGAAGACCGCCGAAGCGCGTATCGGTTACGGCTCGCCGACCGGTGGGGAGACCTTTCAGGGCAGTATTGACGAGCTCTTCTGCCTCGATCGGCCCCTCTCCGCCATCGAGTGCGCACGACTCTATTCCGTCGCAATGGGCGAGGACACATACCAGAACGAAAAGCTCTTCTATCTCGCCCCCTACATTTCCACCACCGTCGAGGACCGGATGCTCGACCGCGCAAGCTCGATCTTCATCCGCATCCCGTTTGCCCTGGACGGCCCCGTCGATCCCGATCGCCTGCTGCTCAGGCTGCGATACGTCGATGGGTTCGCCGCTTGGCTGAACGGGGAATGGGTGGCAGAGGAGAACGCACCCCAGACTCTCACATGGGACGCAACCGCCGTCGCAAACCGGCCGTCGCAGTTCGGAGCCAGTCCGGTCGAGTTCGATATCACCCCGTTCAAGGACTTCCTCCAGCCCGGCGATAACCTGCTCGGGTTGCAGGGACTCAACGCCTCGGCGAGCCAGCCGGATTTCCTGCTGCAAGCGGAACTCGTCCTGATCACAGCCGGAGACGAGAACATCGGCTGGCGCTATTTCCTCAATCCCACCCCCGGATCGCCCAACGGCCAAGGGGATGAGGATCTCGGCCCCATCATTGGCGGCGTCAACAGTCTGCCCGCGCCGCCCGCGCAACCCGCCGCCGATGATCCGATCACGATCACGGCACGTGTCCTCCCCTTCGAGGCGGAGCTGGATCAGGTCACCCTCCACTGGCGCACTATGTTCGGCGAAATCAACACCTTGCAGATGTTCGACGACGGATCCGGCGCAGATGCTTCGGCCGATGATTCCGTCTTCACAGCAGTGATCCCGCCCAACAGCGCCGGTCCCGGACAGATGATTCGATGGTATGTGACCGCAACCGATCTCAACGGTCAAAGCTCTCGCTGGCCCCTCTTTACCGACCGCTACGGCTCCGAGGAATACCTCGGCACCGTGATCGAGGATCCAACCATCGACTCCCGCCTGCCGGTTCTGCACCTCTTTGTGCAGAACCCGAACGCCCTGCCCACTCGCTGTTCCCTATACTATAACGGCGAACTTTATGACAATATTCAAATGCGTGTTCGCGGGCAGACCACCAGCGGATTTCCCAAGAAACCGTACAAGCTCGATTTCAATAAAGACCATCGGTTCCTTTACGCACCCGGCGGGGAGAGGGTCGGCAAAGTCAATCTGATGTCGAACTACGCCGACAAGTCCAAGTTGCGAAATAGCTTGGCCTATGAATATATCAATCGCGCAGGCTCGGTCGGACACTGGTGCTTCCCCGTTCGGTTACAGCGCAACGGCTCGTTCTTCTCGGTGGCTGAAATGTTGGAGAACGGCAGTGACGAATGGCTCGAGCGCACAGGCCTGGATTCGGAGGGCGCCCTCTACAAGATCTATAACTCCCTCAATTCCACCTCCGGCGCGGAAAAGAAGACCCGAAAGACCGAGGGCACCGCCGACTTGCAGCAGTTGATTTCGGGACTCGACCCGGCGCGCACCCTGGCCACTCGCGTCACCTACGCATATGACAATATCGATATACCGCAGACCGTGAGCTATTTTGCCGCACTCGCACTCATCAGCAGTCAGGACCACGGGCATAAGAATTTTTACGTGTATCGTGACACCAACCGCAGCGGCGAATGGGCACTGCTCCCCTGGGATATCGATTTGTCATGGGGCCGCAATTGGCTCGACAGCTCCGGTTATCTAACTGATACAATTTTTACCGGTAATGTCCTAGATTTCTATGACAACTCACAGCAGGCCAAACCGCGCAACCGCATGTATGATCTCTTTTTTGATCATCCGGATTTTCGGATGATGTACCTGGCGCGCTTGCGCACGTTGGTCGATAGCTTTCTCATCGAACCGATCGGCAATCCCCCGCCACCCATTACCATGCCGCTGACAAGCGGTGAACAGAGCCGCGTGGCCGCCTCGATTCACCAATGGCTGGACCTGATCGATCCGACCGATGGCACGTCGTCGGACGCACTCCTCGATAATGCCGCGTGGTCCAGCTGGGGCGTGCAATACAGTATGCGCCAGGATGCGCAACGCATCATCGACGCCTATATCCCCGGGCGTGCTAATTGGCTCGACTCCAATCCCAACGCGCTTTTGAAAACAACGCCCGTCCCGCCGAGTCAGCCACAGGACGCCCTCATCGATTTCGCCAATGTCCGGTTCCGTACCCAATCCCTCAACCCGGACCAGGAGTTCATTGAGCTGCATAACCCGAACGCCTTCGCCGTCGATGTGTCCGATTGGCAACTGCTCGGCTCGGTCGAGTTTCAATTCCGACCTGGAACCGTCCTCCCGGCCGGCAGCAGCCTCTTCATCGTGCAGGACCAAGCGCAGTTCAGGGCGCGCACCCTCTCGCCGAAAGCGGGCGAGAACCGGTTTGTGACCGGGCCATGGAAGGGCGAGCTCTCCACCCGCGGGGGGAACTTGAACCTCGTCGATCACAATGACCGTGTTGTAGTCGCGTTCGCATACACCGGTGAGCCCTCGGATCTGCAGCAATATCTGAGGATCACCGAAGTCATGTACCATCCGCCCGCCCTGCCCCCGGACTATCCCAATAGTGACGACCTCGAGTTCATCACGCTCCAGAACATCAGCACCACCGTCACACTGAACCTCCAGGGGGCCGCCTTTACCAAGGGCATCACCTACACCTTCCCCGCTGAAACCCTGCTCGCGCCCGGCGCGCGCATCGTCGTGGCCAAGAACCCGACCGCGCTTGCCGCACGCTACGGCACCCCACCCAGTCCCGTGCTCGGCCCCTACCTCGGCACCCTGAGCAACTCAGGCGAGACCATTCGCATCGAGGACACACAGGGCGAGGTCGTCCTCGAATTCACCTATCGCGACTCCTGGCACCCGGAGACCGATGGCGAAGGCTATTCACTCACCTTCATCAGTCCCGATGTCGCGCCCTGGGACGAATGGAGCCTCGCCCTACGCTGGCGAAAATCGGAACTGCTCTATGGCGCCCCGGGTGCATCCGACGAACAGCCTATCGACGCGCCGTTGGTGGTCATCAACGAAGTCTTCTATGGCCATGACCTCGACGGGACCGGTGGAGGCATCGAGCTCCTCAATGCCGATTCGCGAACGGCCGACCTGAGCGGGTGGTATCTCTCGAACAATTATGCGGATCCGATGCAACTCCAATTCCTGCCCGGCACGAGCCTGAATCCGGGCGCGTTCGCCGTCATCGATGCAGCAACCCTGGCCGAGTTGAACGCCGGCCCGTTTATCGATCTCATGGGAGGCGATGTCTGGCTCTTTGCCGCCGACAGTTCCGGCCGCCTCACCGGCTATCGCCACGGCGTCCAGTACGGCGGACACAACCCCGGACGCGCCTTCGGCCGGATCGTGACCTCCACCGGGGACACCTTCTTTCCCGCACAGATCCGCCCCACCTTGGGCGAGCTCAACGCCGGGCCATTAATCGGACCCGCCGTGATCGCGGAGGTCATGTACCACCCCGCATCCGAGACCGATGACGATATCACCGATGAATACATCAAGCTCGTCAATGCCAGCTCAGCTCCGCTGCCGCTCTTCAAAGGGCCGGGCGGTGGATGGAGCTTCGAGGAGGGGATCAGCTTTGTCTTCGGTCCGGACGACTTCATTCCCGCACGCGGTGTGATGCTGCTTGTGAGTTTCGATCCGGAATATGATGAGTCCGCGCTGACGCGGTTTATGAATACCTATGGCGTGGTGGAATGGGATGCGCGCGCGCGCCTGGCAGGGCCGTACACCGGGAAATTGAGCAATGCGGGCGAGACCCTCCGGCTCGTGATGCCGGGCGAACCGATCCATGACGGAGCGATTCCACGAGTCACCGTCGAGGCCTTTTCCTATCACGACTCCGACCCCTGGCCGGGCAAGGCTGACGGCAAGGGCGAGGCCCTGACCAGGGTGCCACTCCTCAGCTTCGCCGACGATCCCGAAAGCTGGAACAGCGAACCGCCGAGTCCCAATACCCCGCTGGACCTACTGATGCCGGCCCTGAGCATCCTGGATATTCAACTCACCACCGATGAATTCATCCTGCACCTGGCCGATGCGCCGGAGTCCGGGTGGCAGGTCCAGACCGCTGCTGGTCCCGGACCCGATGCCCAATGGCTCGATGTGCCGGCCAGACTCGAAGGCAGCAGCCTTGTTGTACGGCATATCGACAATCCGCTGCATGCCGGCGCCGAAGCGGTCTTCTATCGCGTCCTGATCCTGCCGCTTGCGACCACAACGGGGCAGCCATGATCAGAGACACCTCGATTGAGTTGCCAGTGCGTTTCGAGTAGGATTGCTCTTATGAAATCGATCATTCATCCAACAATTCGGGCTGCGAGCGGTCCCTCCCGCCGCAATCAAATCGCCGGGCTCTTGGTAGCCCTCTGTCTGCTCCCTATGCTGACCGGATGCGCGCTGTTGCTCGTCGGCGCGGGCAGCGCCGCCGGCGCAGCCGGTGTCGCATGGGTGAGGGGCGATCTCGAGGCGACGTTGAACGCGGACCCACGCCAGATTGAACAGGCCGCGATCAAGGCATTTGAGGAACTGAGCATCCCCCTGGTTTCCTCCAAGAGCTCCGCCCTGGACGGTGAGGTCATCGGCAGGACCGCGACCGACACGAAGGTCTCCATCAAAATCGAATCCACGGAGACCGACAAGAGCCGGATCTCTATCCGGGTCGGCACCTTCGGCGATCAGCAGATGAGCCGACGCCTGCTCGACGAAATCCAGCAACAGCTATAGCCTGAGGTCGTCCGAAAAGGTAGCCGCATTCTCAACCTGACCTCCCCATCCGGACCCGGAAAGCCTCCCGCAGAGGGCGCGGTGACGTTTTCGACCTGCCTATCGGGATGGGTAGGTTCCATGCTCTGCAGCCTACTATTTGGGGGTTATTTTCAGTGATACCGATTCAGTTGACCAAGGCAGTTGTTGAAAACAGCTCCGATGTAAGTCCCTTTTCCCCCCTCCCAATACACCTCTGC
>CALLYA010000579.1 GCA_937875495.1 uncultured Verrucomicrobiota bacterium | reverse complement strand
AAAAGTAGGCTGCAGAGCATGGAACCTACCCACCCCGATAGGTTGGTCGAAAACGCCACCGCGCCTCTGCGCCTCTGCGCGAGAATCTCCGGATGGGAATGGAGAGGTCAGGTCGGCTCGCTCGACTTTTTCACAATTGACTTTACATTGACGGGATCTGTTTCGACCCCACTTCTCAAACGATCGAGGATCTTGGTTCCCGTGGATTCGTCTCCCACACACAGTTGGCCGCCGGAGGAAGAAGAACGCCTGTTGCGCCTGGTCTTTGAGCGGGTCGCTGACTATTTTCACAACCGGCTGAACCGTGAGTCACCGGTCTCCCCCGCGCTTCCAATGGAGGAGTTGGAGGCGGTCGTCGATCTCGACCTCACCCCCAACGGATCCAACGTGAATGAGGTCCTCAAGGGAATCGACCAATTCCTGCAGTACAGCGTTCGGACCTCGCACCCCCACTTCATGCAGCCGCTGTGGGGCGGTATCTCCGCGACGGGCCTGGCGGGTGATCTGCTTGCCTCGGCCCTGACCACCTCGATGTACACCTACGAGCTTGCGCCGATCGCCACGCTGATTGAGAAGCAGGTCATTCGGGAAATGTGCCGATTAGCCGGGTTCGAAAATGGCGAGGGAATCTTCACGACCGGCGGCTCGAACGGAAACACGTTGGGGCTTTTGTGCGCGCGAGACCGCCGCTTCCCCGAATCTCAAAGGCGGGGGATGATCGGGCGTTGGCCGGTGGCGTTTGTGAGTGAAGAGGCCCATTACTCCGCGTACATGTCGGCCAACCTGCTCGGATTGGGCTCTGACAATCTGAAGCGCATCGCCTGCGATGAGCGCGGCCGCATGCAGCCGGAACAGTTGAAGGTCGCAATTCGGGATGCCTATGCCGAAGGGCGCGAGCCGTTTTGCATCATCGCGACCGCAGGGACCACCGTGCGCGGTTCGTTCGATGACATCTCCGAGATCGCTCCGATTGCAACCCAAAACGGCCTCTGGCTTCACGTTGACGCTGCCTGGGGAGGAGGCGCCCTGTTGTCTCCGCGCCATCGGCATCTGCTCAAAGGTCTCGAACTCGCCGACTCTCTCAGTTGGGATCCGCACAAGATGATGGGAATGCCCATCTCCTGCTCGACCTTCATGACACGAGAATGCGGCATTCTGGCATCCGTATGCGCGCACGGCGACGAGGCGCACTACCTCTTCCACGAGGAGGCACGCGATCGCGATCTCGGCCGCATGTCGCTGCAGTGCGGACGCAGGATCGATGCCTTGAAGCTATGGCTCGCCTGGCGCGCGCTCGGCCATGAGGGCTGGGCACGCAGGGTCGACCGCTTCCTCGAACTCGCCGAATACCTCGAACAACTCGTCCTGGAACATCCCCGGTTGCAGCTGATGTCCCCGCGGGTCTTTGCCAATGTCTGCCTGCGATATGTCCCGCCTGGAAGCGTCGGCGAGGTCGATTTAAACGAGTTGAACCGCAACCTGAGGGCGCAGCTCCTGCAGTCGGGCCGATTCATGATCTCCCAGTCGATGATCGGCGACGCGCTGGTGTTGCGCCCGGTGGTGGCCAATCCCGGAACGGATCAGGAGACGTTGCAGTTGTTGACCCAGACGATCGGCCGGATCGGCGACGAACTGGTCGGAGTCTGAACCTCAGATCCGTCCACCGACACCGACCAAACATAAACTGCCCGGCCGGGCGATGAAGCCCGGCCGGGCCGTTGGTTTTCGGGTTCCATGCCCGATTACACACGATTAGACGCGTCGTAGCATGATGCGGCTGTCAGCAACCGAGCAGCCCTGGCCCTTGGCGTGGACGATGAGCGGATTGATGTCCAGCTCGGAAATCTCTGGATGCTTGGTGACCATCGCAGAGAGGCGCAGGAGAGTTTCCACGATCGCATCGATGTCACTCGGGGCGGTTCCGCGGAAGCCGTCCAGAACCTTGAACGAGCGGATCATCCGCACCATCCGCTCGGCGGAGATCTGCCACATCGGCGCCAATCGGAAGGATACATCCTTCAGCACCTCGACCATGGTGCCGCCGAGACCGAACATCATCAGCGGACCAAACCGCGGGTCGCGGCTGGCGCCCAAAATGACCTCAACGCCCTTCTTGGCCATCTCTTCGACCAGGATACCGTCGATCTTGGCTCCGGGGACCGCCTTCAATACGTTCTCGTGGATGCGAGCGAAACCTTCGCGTGCCTTGTCCGCACCCTGGATGTTCAGCAGGACCCCGCCGGCGTCAAACTTGTGGACCACGTCTGCCGACATCACCTTCATGACGACCGGGCACGCGAACTCCTCGGCGACCAGGGCGGCCTCATCGGCGGTCTGTACCACACTGCTCTTCAACAAGGGGAGCTTGTAGCACTCGAAAATGGGTCGACACTCAGCCTGCGTGAGGTAACGCTCGTTCTTGTCTCCGAGGGCCTCGGCGATCAGTTCCTTGGCACGATCCACATTGAGATCCTTCCACTCGATGATCTGGCGGTGCGGCACCTCATGCAGCTCGACCAGGTTGTGCGCCGCAGCCAAGCTCTTGATCGCATCTTCAGGGAAGGAATAGTTGGGAATCCCGTTTTTACGGAGGATCTCGACACCATCGTGCACATCCCGCGCGCCCATGAAAGAGCAGACGACCGGCTTATCAATTCCCTTGATCGCAGCGGGAACGATCGAAGCGGTCTCCGGGATCTCGGTCATCGATTGCGGGGTGAGAATGATCATCCCCATATCGACGTTGGGGTCCGAGAGGACGGTGTGAACGGCCGCCTCGTAGCGATCTGCGCGCGCATCCCCGATCACATCGACCGGATTTCGCAAGGATGCCGTGTCCGGAAGCGCCAACGCCAACTTGGCACGCGTCTCTTCGGTCAGTGTGGCCAGGCGGAGACCATGGCGAATCGCCGCGTCGGTCGCCATGATTCCGGGTCCGCCGGCGTTGGTGACGATCCCAACGCGGTTGCCCTTGGGCAGCGGCTGCGTGCAGTAGAGGGCCGCATAATCGAACAGCTCGGAGATGGTCTCGACGCGTTGGACACCGCTCTGAACCAACAACGCATCATAGACCGAATCGGAGCCCGCAAGGCTTCCGGTGTGGCTGCTGACCGCCTTCGCGCCTTCGGGAGACCGTCCCGATTTGAGGCAGAGTACCGGTTTGTTCAGTTCCCAGAAGATCTTGCTGACCGTTTGGATGAACAGGCCGCCGTCGGAGATGTCCTCCAGATACATCGCGATCACGGAGGTCGCGGGGTCCTTTGCCAGGTAGCTGAGCAACTCGATCTCACCTACGTCCGCCTTGTTGCCAAAGCTGATGAACTTGCTGAAGCCCATCTCACGCTCTTCGGCGTAATCCAACACGGAGGTACAGAGCGCGCCACTCTGGGAGAGGAAGGCAAGATTGCCGTTCGCAGGCATCTTGCGTCCGAAGGTGGCATTCATGTTCACGACCGGGTCGCAATTGATGACCCCGAGGCAGTTCGGTCCGATCAACGGGACACCGGCGGCACGTACCTTCTCACGGAGCGCCTGCTCCATCTTGGCACCCTCTTCACCAGTCTCCTTAAAGCCGGCGGAGATGATGATCAATCCCTTGACGCCCTTTTCAATCGCTTCATCAACGACCTGAAGCACAACCTTGGCGGGAACAATCAGGACCGCCAGGTCCGGGGACTCAGGGAGCGCGGAGAGGCTCGGGAAAGCAGGGACACCAATGATCGATTTGGCCTTGGGATTGACCGGATACACGGTCCCGTTGAACTCGTTAAAGAGCAGATTGCGCAGGATGTCGTTTCCCACCGTACCCTTTCGGGTGGAGGCGCCGACGACGGCAATACTTTGAGGATTGAATATGGCGTCCAGTTTCGAAACGGAATCTTCGACCGACATTGCGAGCTTCTCCTGGTATCGAATGGCTTAACCGCGCTTCCCCTCTGCGGTGAGGTGACGACTCCGAACTCCCACATGTATCGAAACATAGAACGGTGGAGGCCGTACCTTGAAGGCGGTAAACTACTCCAGTAAATGAAATATTTGGCTACATATCTTTCATGAAATGGACAAAATCCAATCAAAATCGCCCCTCCGCGAAGAATAACAGCCCCTTTTCTCCGATTTCCATCGCAAGAGTTTCCACCCATTGCCGCTGAAGAGTTTTTGCAAGGAAAACCGAGACCATGTTCATCCAGGGGCGGAGAGATCCCAACCGTCCATTCATCATTGTCGGGCCGGAGAATACCCAGAAGGAAGAAGCCAGGGAAAGCCCAAAAGCAGCACTCCCCCCCCCTGGGTCCAGAGCCAGGGGGGGAGAGGTCGGAGTTCGGCCTTGTCAACGACGTATGCACCCTGAATCGTGCGTACCATCGATACCGATCCCGATCGCGATCCCGACAATGATCTGACGGATCGGCAGCCGCTCGTACACGTACACGTACACGTACACGTACTCCTACTCCTAATCCTACTCGTACTCGCCGCATCATCGTGTACGTGAACGTGTACCGCTTCGCTGGGTACGTGTACGTTTCTGGGCCGAACTAGAGCCCGTCCGAAAAGGTCAATGCCGGCGCAAGCTCGGGGTCGGGGTCGGGGTCGCTATCGAATGGACGCGTGATGGGATTCGGACATGCGATACCGGGAACCGCTGTCCGGTCCTGACAAAGCCCGGCGGCAGGTTTTGAGCAGTGCCTAGAAGGCAAGGCGCCAACCAGAACAGGTCTCGATTTCCTCGATTCCCTCGATTCCCTCGATCCCGATTCCGATTCCGATTCCGATCCCGATTTCGATTTCGATTTCGATTTCGATTTC
>CALLYA010000578.1 GCA_937875495.1 uncultured Verrucomicrobiota bacterium | reverse complement strand
TCGACCAACCTATCGGGGTGGGTAGGTTCCATGCTCTGCAGCCTACTTTTGGGGGTTATTTTCAGGGATACCGATTCAGTTGACCAAGGCAGTTGTGGAAAACGGCTCCGATGTAAGTCCCTTTTCCCCCCTCCCAATACACCTCTGCGCCCTCTGCGATCTCTGCGGGATACCTCCCCATCCGGATCCGAAAAGATCAATGGCGAAGAAAGCTCGGGTGCGGGGTCGGGGTCGAAAGGCCGCGGAATGGTCTGCGTCTGCCGTAGGGTGCCTTTTCGGACGAGCTTGAACTATTGAGCATTTGGGCGGTGATGGGGTTGTGAGCATTCGGACAAAAATCGTCCAGGCCGAATCACACCTTCCATCGATTCTGCCCCGACTCCCCTTTTTCGCCACTTGCGGATCGAACGCGCCGCTATCCCCTTTTCTTAGACCCAACGGCCCAGGACCATGAACGATTTGGTCAGACCGGCAAAGCGTTCGTCGCGTATCTCGGCATCCGGGAAGAGACGTTTCAGTCGACGCCGACTCAGCAACTCAATGCTCGCCACCCGAGCATACGCCTTCTCGTAGTCAGGAATGCGGCCGATCCATCCCATGCTGAAACGGCGGACCATCCAGACCCGCAGCCCGAGCGGCAGGAATTGGAACCCGGGGAAGAGCGCATGCGGTTCCATGGGGAAATAGCGGTTCGGCGTCTGCACGAAGTAACTGCGCCCGATCCGCTGAATCTCCGATGCCATTCGCCCCTGCTGCGCAAAACTGCCGACATGCTCAATCACACTATTGGAAAAGACGATATCAAACTGGGCGTCTCCGAATTCAGGCATGGAACGAGCATCCCCTTCAACTGAAATGAAACCGTCCCTGGATTCCGGGACCGGCGCGACATTGAGTAGGGTGATCGATAGCCCATCCCCAGGCAGCAGCTTCATCACCTGCCAAAAGCGCATCGTCCCCCCGACATCCAAAATGGACACCGGTTTCGGCAGACGATCGAAATGGGCCCGAAAGATCTCAAAACGCCGACGGCGCATCTCAGAGGCGAGCGAGTCTTGAACACTGCTGTTGGCAATTCGCTGAATGAATCTCACGAGCACTCTCTTCCCATTTTAGAGGCAAGCACCGGCCGATTCTCGCCGGACAAAGGTCCTCATTTCGCTCCGACCCCACGAATGACAACCGGAATCGTCTGCATCAAGATCTTGAGATCAAGCCAGATCGACCAGTTGTCGATGTATTTGAGATCCAGCTTGATCCAATCATGAAAATCAATGTTGTTGCGTCCGCTGATCTGCCAAAGGCAGGTGAGCCCCGGCTTGACGCTGAGACGCCGCCGCTGAGACGGGTTGTCGAACTGGTCGGTCTCGTACACCGGTAAGGGACGCGGACCAACCAGACTCATATGGCCTCTGAGCACATTGAAGAGCTGCGGGAGTTCATCAATGCTCCACTTCCGGATCAGCCGCCCAAAAGGGGTCACCCTAGGGTCCTTGGTCAGCTTGAACACAGGCCCCTTCATCTCGTTGTACATCTGGAGTTCCGACTTCAGCATCTCTGCATTGGTCACCATAGAGCGGAACTTGTACATCGTGAACTTTCGACCATGCAATCCACTGCGGATCTGACGGAACAGGATCGGCCCGGGACTCGTGATCTTGATGGTCAGTGCAGTCAGCACCATGATGGGCAGGGTCAATACCAGCAGACACAACGAACCCACAAAATCGATGATGCGCTTGACCAGCAATTGCCAACTGATGGCCGGGGTACTGCGAAATACCAGGATGGGCCTCCCGTGAAATTCGTCCAGAGAGGCCTCGGCTATCGATGTCTTGAAAAACTCCGCCACCAGCCATGCCTCGATCCCTTCCACCTCGCAGGCCAGGATCGCGACCTCAATCTGATCGAACTGCGCACGATCCGCCGTCAGGAGGACATAGTCGATCGGATACTGGTGAAGCACGGTGCTGATCTGTGAGAGATCACCGAGAATCGGAATGTCCGCTGGGTCCCCAGCCTTTCCCGATTCGGTATCGTCACCCGTCGGCTCGCAGGTTTGGATGCCCTGAAACTGTAGCATCCCAATCGGGGAAAGACCCCACATCGGGTTCTGACGAATCGTGTTGGCCCACCGGCAAGCCTCGTTGCTCGAGCCGACCAGGAGGACATTCTGAGGATCTTGGGCTCGAATGCGCCATATCGATACCAGCTTGTAGGTCAGCAGGTGCTTCAACCACAGGGCAGGAAGCACCGCCACGGCGAATCCCACCACGACCGAGCGGTTGACGTAGGTGATCCCCGTGATGTAGAGGACGCCCATCATAAAGAGCACGCCGAGACCGATCGCCTTGCTCAGGGTCCAGAAAAGGAGAAAGCCGTTTCGGTACACACGCCGGTAAAACCCCACCATCCCAAGCCCAATCCGCCAAAGGATCGGGAAGAGCACAAAGACCCACATCAAATCATCGAACGTGCCAACCTCGTGCAGAAATCCGAAAAAGAACTTCGCCCAGAAAGACCGGTACACCACCATCAGTTGATAGGTGATCAGCATCGTGACCACCACCACCATAAGATCGACGATTTGATCCACTCGGCTCAGGAATTCTCGACGTTTTCTCAGCATAGACCACCTGCTTGCCTACCCTATCTGGGAATCACGGCGTCCCGATGAAAGTGGGGGAAAATTTCCCTGATAAAATCCCGACAGACCGCCGCAATCTCAGATTCCTTTCCCGGTGGAATCATATCCGGCGACACGGTCACATAGGCCCAGCGATGAGAGAGGTTGTGAAGAATCCGATCAAGCGTGGCACGATAGAGTCGGTCACCGTGATGAGGGGTCGTCAGGTCGCTGCCCACAAACCAATAGTAGTAATACCGAAAAAACTCGATGCTCTGATTCGGCCTCAGTTCAAACTCCTTGCTGATCAATAGTCGTCGGGTCGAAAGCAACCGCTCTGAGGCTTCCTCGTCCCCGAGAGGTACCGATTCCAAAGCGCTGTCCTGAATGACGAATCCCTGGCCCGGTAAGCAGACCTCCGGCCGATGGATCGATCCGCGATCCGAACCGCTCAGCACAATCGAGCAGAGCATCAGCCGCCCCTCGGAATTGCGGTATAGCTTGCGCGCAAACCTCGTATCCGCAGGCAACGTGGTGATCTCTTCCTGGGTGATCTCCTGATCCTCGCCGACCCAGTCGCCAAAACGCTCGGGCAGGACCGGGTTACCCTCCCCATCTACCATCACCCCCGCATCCCCTACCGGGGCGGGCGCGACCGTCAGCGCAATCACCAGGGATGCCAGGACCATCAGGCCGAGGGAGAGGATGTAGGGCTGATAAGACTTGCTTTCCATCTCAGGAAGGTCTCCTTCCAATTCTTGTCCAAAAATGAGCCGATCAGGAACATGAGCGCAATCGCGATCACAAATACCAAATACCCACTCATCTCATGCAGGTCCTTGGCCATCCAACGCAACGGAATCCCGAGTTCGCGAAACAACACTTCCTCTCCAAATCCTTGTGCAATCAAACCCAGTAAGGTAATCCGAGCGACATTGCCTATGATCGCCAATGGGATCGCCGAGGCAAACAGGATCAATTGCTTGAGGTGGTTACGCTGGGTCAAATAGGCATAGACAGCGGTGAGCGATGACAAGGCGATCAACGATCGAATCCCGCTGCACGGCGCGGCAACGTCAAGCCGGAAACGCGATCCAACCGCATCGCCCGTGTTGAAGAAGAGCATCGTTCCCTCCCGTGTCACATCCAGTCCGAAGACCTTGAGCGTGTCGACGGCAATGGTCGATGCCAATATCCTCATTCGAACCGCTACGGAGGTATCCAGGAAACCCAACGGGATCACGAAAAACAAAAATCCGATCGGGAAAATCACGATCTTAGCCGTGCGCCACCCCCAGAGGTGCAGCACCGAACTCCACATCAACAGCAGGAGGGAAAACGCACTGATTCGCGGCAGCTGACCTCGCAGTCCAATCCAGTGCAGGGCAAGTGCTGCAGCAATCCCCAACAACCCCACCCAATTCGGATTCTTTGTGGTCGCCAACAACTCCTCACGCTTTCGCCAGACCAGCCAGCAGCTGACCAGCACAACGATCGGCCCATGCCCGTAGTTGCTGTCCGCCCCGGTCCATCGGGTGTAAAGATATCGAAAGAGCGATCTCGTATAATTCGGGACATCCAGGGAGTTTCCTTGGAAATGATACAAAACCACCACCAAGACAACCATCGCGCCGAAGACCACCAGGCGCGCTCGGCTCTCCGGCGAATGGGTCCACAGCTCCTTTAGGATCGTGATCGGATCAGATGCCTCCGGCCGATCAGCCGCGGCAGCCCCGCCGCCCGTCCCGCCGACGCCTTCTAGGTTTGCACGCTTCTTTTTTGAACCCTGGCTCATCAAATTCTCCCACCCTCTCGGCCCTCGGCCGCCCCCCGGTTTCTCCGCATCAGCGAGCGATTTTCGCATAGAAATCTGCCGTTTGCCGGGCGATTTGATCCCAATCATAGGCCGATGAAACCCGTTCTCGTCCGCCCCGCCCCATCGCCAAAAGCTCCTCCGGATGTCCCTCCGCCCATGCAAGCCGTTCCCCCAAACCTTCCTCGGACCCCTGCGGGAATGTCAGCCCTACCCGGCCCGTGGGGGCCTCAACCCCATCCAGTACTTCCAAGTTCTCCGGGATGTCGCTCACCAGTGCCGGAGTCGCGTGGCTCATGGCCTCCAGCAAGGTGATCGGAAGCCCCTCCAGTTCCGAAGGCAATATGTACAAATACGCGTTCGCGTACAGCTCTTCAAGAACCTCTCCATACTGGTAGCCTGTAAAGAGGATGCGAGGATCATCTCCAGCCAGCGATCGTAAGCGCTGGACGTATGCATCCGTGTAGACTCCACCGCCCGTAATCACCAGCTTGCGGTTCGTCTTCAAACGCCTGAAGGACTGTATCAGATAGTGACACCCCTTCTCCGGAACGAGCCGAGCCAAAAAGAGGTAGTAACCACCCCGTTCCAACCCCCACTGCGACGTGATCCGCGCGCTCCCGACCTCCCCCGGCATCCGTATCCCATTGGGTATGTAAGCGGGGTGAATTCCAAATCTCTCCTCGTAATACCGGGTCATCGTTCGGGATACACAGATGGTGCCATCCACCCAGCGGGCCGACGAAATCTCGCCGAGCTTTAAATAGGCGGACGCCAACCGCCCCCACTTCTCGCGTTGCCAATCCAGCCCGTGCACCGTCGCAACCGTTCGCGAACGGCCTACCCGCGAGAGCCAAGCGGCCGTGCTCGGCCCCTGTGCATGGAAATGAACGATGTCCATCCCACGCGGGATGGCATGGAACGTCGAAAGAAACGTGTGGGAAATAGCGTCGAGGTGCTTGGTTCGAATGCTGGGCAGCGTGTACAACCGCATTCCAAGGTACTCCTTCAGAAAGCCCCCCTCCTGGGCTGTTTGCCCATAGTACGGTCGTACGTAGACAGAGACCTCGTGTCCCATCGCCACGAGCCGACGGCCCAGCTCCTCCACATGGCGCTCCGGCCCGCCATAGGTCGCGGGAACCCCCTTCTGCCCTATCATCGCAATCTTCATCGCAGCTCAACCTCTCCCGCTTGGATTGTGCCCCAACCGAACCGACCCTCACGTGTGGGGTCTTCCCTTCCCAACCACGAGGATCCTGGAGACCCCTCCCCCACGCGGCCAACATGGATCAGCCGTCAATATACCCCAGGGCACGCAGGCGCTCTTTGACCTCTTCTTCCACATCAAGCGAGGAATCACCCGAAAGCCTAGCCTTCTGCTCGGCGATAAAGGCCTGCACAGCAGCAAGTCGATCTGCGGCCGCGCCCCGTAGGGCGGCGGCGGTTTCCGCTTGCTGATCGAGCAAATCACGCTCTTCATCTCCCCCGGTCCCGAGCCGGTAGAGCGATTCGCCCCCGTCCGATGCCCATTGCCACTTCCATTCAGAGGTCCGCGCAGTGAGGAGTTGTCGATCGTATTTCTTTAAGGAGTTCCGCAGGTGATCGGCGTCCGGGCCAAACGGCTTCAGCAGTTCCGAAAACGCGACCGGATGGGTGGCCGGAGCATTCGCATCGCGAGGGAGCTCTCGAACGTCCGCGTCGAACTGCTCCTCCCGCAGACGCGCCAGTTCATCTTGAGTGCGCTGGCCAGGGATCAAGGACAACAGAGTCGGCGCCAAATCCATGGTCTGGACCTGCCCGCCCACCCGCGTTCCGCCCGATCCTCCCCCCGGATAACGCACCAAAAGGGGCACGTGGATCAGCGTATCTGCCAAGCTCCACTGATGGCCCATCATGCCGTGATCCCCCACGTTTTCGCCGTGGTCCGAGGTCACAATCAAGAGGCTCCGGTCCAAGAGTCCGCGCCGACGCAGGAAGGTAACCAAGCGCCCGATTTGATCATCCAGATAGGCGATCGAGGCATGGTACAGTGCGGTAAGCAGCTCAAAATCCTCCGGGGGCATCCTGCATTGGCCTAAGAAGTGGCGATAGGCGTTCTGGTTGACCAACCACGGCTTTAGCCTCATACCCGCAGGCATAAACCGATCCCTAAAATACCCCATCGGTAAATAGGGTGCGTGGGTCTCGCCAAAGTGCATGAAAACAAAAGCCGAATCCCCCGCCCGATGGGCCAGTTCCACCTCGGTGCCGGCTTCCCGAACCACGCGTGAGGCACCCTTGTCAAAGAACCTGGTCGCTTCCCAGATCGCCCGCTTCATCCAGGGCCCGTACCCGGAATAATCGACCGCCTCCACATGGCGGGTTTGCCCGTCGCTCGAAAACCCGGTGTCACCCTTTCGCCGCCGTTGCTTGAGCCAGCGATAAGCCCGGACCGGAACCGCATCCATGATGTCGTCGACAAAATGGGAAAAGCCGCGGTGGAGCCCGGAGAACGGCGAGACATACGGATTATCCGAATAAGCCGTGGTTCGATAACCCTCTTTCTGCAGCACCTCCGCCACGGTCAGGAATTGGTCGCTCAGGCGATCACCATCGAAGACCAAGCCATGCCGCGACGGATAGGTCCCAGTGAACATGCTCGCATGCGAGGCCATGGTCCAGCAGGCGCTGCTGACCGCTTGCTCGTAGACCACGGCTTCCCGCGCCAGTTCCTCAAGGCGTGGAGTCGTCTCCAATCCCAATCCGGGATTGGAGAAGGAACAACTCTTCGCCCGCGTCGCATCCATGACGATCCAAACGATGTGTAAAGGTTCTTTCATCCTGTCTCATCTCCTCGGGGGAGCCCCCCTCCGGCGGTGTGCCCCTGCGAGGCACCGCCATTCGAAGCGGTCACCTCTTCCGCCGACGGCCACATTTGACCGCGCCTCACCATCGCAATCCCCTTAAACAAGCCCTGGAATGGGGCCAACGATCGCTCCTGAATACCGCGTAAAATGCCCCAATAGACGACAAGCCCAATCAGGGCACGCCAATACGCCGGTCGCGAAAACCGCTCCAATACACGATTCTTCTCAAAGAGATAGCGGTAATTCACCACCATCATCGCGCAATAGTCCCGCCTGGAGTGCCGGCCCGCCGGCGCGGCATGATGCACAGCGGTCACAGAAGGGTCGTACAACATCCCATACCTGCGCCCGAGCCGGAACGTGAAGTCCACATCCTCCATCAAGGCATAGCCCTCGAGCATCTCATCAAAAGAATACTCAGGATAGACCGAGCGACGTACCGCCAGGCAGGTGCCCGGGAGTACCTCGACCGGGATGACGCCCTCGGTTCGAGCCAACGGGAAGATCCCAAATCCGGAGGGCTGCATTCGACCTTCCACCCCGATTCGCGAGAGCCCGAAAAGACTCCGCACAATCTGGCCCAAACGCCCAGGCAGCCGGGTACAATCGTCAATTCGACCCGCAACCGCACCCAGTTGTCCATTCACATCACGTCCAAAATGCTTTGCCAAGACCCCCGCGAACCGCGGCTCCGGAGTCAGATCGTCATCCGATAGAAAGAGGATATCCGCCTCTGCGTACCGAAACCCAATATTCCTCTGCCGGGGCAGTCCGGATAAACTTTCCACGAGTCGGACCCGGGCCAGCAATCCCTCCTGCTCCATGATCTCACGGGTCTTCGACAGATCGCCGGACTCTACGATCACGACCTCATGGATGGGTGCCTCCTGAGCAAGCCATGCACGCACCGTAGGAACCAGATCCTGCTGTCGATTCCGCGTCGGTATCACCACCCCGAGGCGAAGCGCAGCATCCGGTTGCGCGATGAGCCCCAATGCCTCGTTCAAAGCCGGCGCTTTTCGTCCAGATCCTGATCCCCCAAGCGCTCGGCGACCGCGTTCAGATCGATCCACCGAAAGACCTCCCCCGTTGGGGCAACGCCTTCGGATCAGCCTTGGGCGTCTTCTCCCCTCCCGCAGAGTCATCGGAGGCCGGTTGAAGCTCCGGCGCCTCGTAGCAATAGTCGTAGTAACTGGTCACCATCGCCCCCAGTATGATCAAGAGCGTGATGGTCTGGAAGACCGCCAGGAAGTCGTCAATGACCGCGATCATCATCCATTGCAGCGAGATCGCCATCAAGGCGCCCGCCAGGGCCTTGCCAAACTTGTCTTGATCCATGCTCCGGTAACGATTCAGGCCGAGCCGAAGAAATCCGACCATGGTCAGGATCAGCAGCGCAAATCCCGGAATACCCAGCTCGACCAACAACTGCAGATACTCTCCGTGCCCCGTGATCGGATACTGGAAGTCTACGTTGACAAAGAGATTGTACCAGGCAATCGATCCGTACCCACACCCATAGAATACGTAGTTGCCGATATACTTGAGCTCGCTCTTCCAGAGCCCGATGCGCCATTCGACCGAATTGTCCGGCACCAACTCGTGCCAAGGAGTCGCCGTCTGCTGCTGAACAAACAGGTCCACAAACCGGTCCGAAAGCGCAGGAAAAAGGACCGCTCCGACAATGATGAAGAAGAACAACGCAGTCGCCTTGCGCTCACGCGAAACCATCGGCGTGAAAAAGAGCAGCGGGGCGTTCGACAGGAAGAACGCCAGCATCGCGGCGCGGGTCTTCGTCAGGATCAGGACCGATGCCAAGAGAAACAAAAGCCCCCATCTCAGGATATTCGGTTTGTTGGAAACGACCAAAGGCCACAAAATAAGGGTACCCAAGGCCATCGCATACTGGCCCACCGCCCACGGCTTCGAATACGAAAGGCCGCCGAGCCGTGAACTCTCCTGGAGAAAGATGCCCGGATTGCGCAAAAAACCGTAGACCGCATACGCCACGTTCGGCAGCGCCGCCAAACAGAGGACATTGATGAGCAACATCATGTCCTTCTTCGTACGAAACTCCCCCAGCACCAAAAAAAAGAGGACCGGATAGCCGACGATTCGCAGGCCAAAGCGTATCGTCGCCCAGCGCCAAACGCTCCACAAAACCGTCGCCACAATGTAGATGACGAAGAGCGAGAAAAACTTCAACTCGTTCGGCCACTTCACACGGTGTTTGTTCATGATCCAATAGAACAATCCAAAGACCACGACCACCAGGTTGAGGATGCCGTCCACACCCAGGCCGGCCAGCGATTGCACTCGAACTATGTGAAGGTTGGCACGAACGAAAATCAGGATCAAGACCGCCATCTTCGCCTGCGAAAAGAACAGCAGCGTGAAGAGCAGCCCGCCCATCAGAATCGCGACCAAAAGCATCTGGCCCAGACCGATCAGCAGCGCGACAACGAGGGAGTAAAGCACGATCCCGCCGAAGACGATGACCTGGGTCATAATCTCGCGGGTTTGAAGCTCTAGTGACAGCGTATCCATTTTCTTAACGGTGCCCGTGGTCTGAACAATCTACCCTTCGAAAGGGTCCCCTGCCCGGCCTGCCAAGCTAAAGACCAGGATTTTCGGTAGTCTATCCGATTTCAACCGCAACATCACCCCTGTTTATTCCGCGCCCTCCCGGAAGCCGAGCCCGGAGAAGGCTGTCCAGCCTGGCCGCCAGATTCTTGCTGAGATACCGGTGCGTCACGGCCTGTTGCTCGACCCATGGCGCCGAGCCGTCTCCGCCCCGGCAGCGAACAAGAAAGCCCTCCAGGGCTGTGGCTATCCCCTCGGGGGCCAAACTGCCAACGCCAAAGCCCATTCCGGAGGTCTCCAAGATTCGGTCCGCCTCACTGCCCGGCTCTTGAACCGCAAAGATAGGACGGCGCATGTGCAAATACTCGTATAGTTTGGCGGGAATCACCGGCACCTCTGTCCCGAGAATGTTGAAGAGGACCAATGCATCCGCCCCAAGCATGTAACGCAGTGCCGTTGGATGGTCAACCGGTCCGACCACTTCGATCAGGTCCGCAACCCCGATTCTCTTCGCCATGGCTGAAGCCGCCTCAGGCGCGTGCGGCCCGTTGTATCGGTCCGAAAATGGACCCACCATTGAAAAGACCAATCCATCGACCAAATCAGGCCTGCGGTCCCGAACCCGCCTCAAACCCTCCAGGAACGGCTCAGGCGTCCGCCCCTTGAAGAACCGCCCCGCATGCACCATGCGGAACTTCCCCCGCCCTCGCAACGGCTCCAGTCCGGCCCAGTCCGATGGGTCGGCTCCATTGGGCAACACCACCACTTCACCCGCTGCCCCCGATTCCATGAACAGACGGCCCGCCCGCTCCGTGTTGCCGATCACAATGTCGGCATGATTCAAGTACAGTCGCTCCATCCCCCTTAAAAGCCGCTGACGAGTCCGCCCCACCCGATGGACGATGGTCGCGTCCACGGTGTAGTCACGGTAGTCCGCCACCCATGGGATGCCATAAACCGATTTGAGACAGAGGCCTACCGTGTGCGCCGACATCGCCGGGGGGGAACTCGTCACCACCGCGTCATACCGCCCGCCTAGAAAGAGCCGGCGCGCTGTCGGTAACCCCTGAATCAGCCAGCCCAGCATCTCGAACCGAAGCCAGCCGGGATCCGGAACCGTCGCCACACGGTCCACCCCGGGTACATCACAATCGAAGTCAGCGGCCTTTCCAACCTCACAACGGGGGCCGAGCGTCAGGCAATCGATTTCCCATCCCAATTCATGCAGATACTTCGACAATCGGCGCCATCGCAAAGCACCGACATAGGTTCGGTCCAGAAAAAAGAGTGTGACCAGCAGGATGCGCACAAGAAATGACCCTCTCTCCCTTTATTCTCCGTCGAATTCGTATCGACCTGTCCCATGAAATCACTCAGACCGAGTACCGGCTCCGCTTCCAGTGCCACCTCCTTGGAGGAAGCAAGTGATTTCCTCCACAATCCGCTCAGCCGAGTGCCCGTCTCCATAAGGGCTCGCCCGATGCGCCATCGCCTCGTACTCCTGTGGAAAATCCAACAACAACCGCGCGGCAGCCACGATCGCATTGGGATCGGTCCCGACCAGGCGAGCCACACCGACCTCCACCCCCTCTGGCCGCTCGGTGGTGTCGCGCAAAATCAAAACCGGCTTTCCCAAGGAGGGCGCTTCCTCCTGGATCCCCCCAGAATCGGTCATCACAAACCTGCATTTTTGGAGCAGTTCAATCAACTCGCCATACCCTACCGGCGCCAGTAGGTCGACATTGTCCAGACCATCCAGTGCCTTGTGGACAGCCCCCCCAACCGCGGGATTCGGGTGGACCGGATACACCCAGCGCAGGTCGGGATAGGCACGGGCCAAAAGGCGAATGGCTTCACAGATGCCTATCAGGGGCAACCCGTGGTTCTCCCGCCGATGGGCCGTGATCAGTACGATCCCATTCGTTCGGAACTGGGGAAAACACTCCGTCCCCGCTTGCCGCATCGTCCAGTGGAGCGTGTCGATTCCAGGGTTTCCAGTCACCTTGAAATGATGTACCCCCTCCCTGCGAAGATTCTCCCCGGCCCATTCGGTCGGGGCAAAATGCAGGGAACTCATCCGATCGATCCCTTGCCGATTCCACTCCTCTGGAAACGGGGCACCCATTCGCCAAGTTCGAAGTCCTGCCTCCACATGAGCGATCGGGATCCCCCGATAAAATGCCGCCAACGCAGCCACCCAGGCAGAGGTCGTGTCCCCCTGTACCACCACACAAGAGGGTTGGTGGATCGCCAACACCCCGTCGATCTTCTGCAGCAAACGCACGGTCAGCTCCGCCAATGAGATCCCTGCCTCCATCACTCCGGAAAGACGAACGGCAACCTCCAATTCCAATTGGGCCAGGAAAGGCTCCAGAAGGTCACCATGCTGCCCGGTCATGAGCACCAGCCAGGGTCGTCCACCCCGGGCCTTCCCCGCCGCAACGACACGGGCCATCTTGATCGCCTCGGGGCGAGTCCCGATCACGGCAAGAATTGGACCGATTCCCGCACCGACCGGACCCCTAACCGCTGGCGTCAGTTCAGGAATTGATGGGTGAACCATGGAATCCCCCCCCAGTTATCGGGACCGTTTGCCACGAATTCTCAGACGCGCTCAGGTCTCTTCCGCCTCCGTACTGGATGGTGTCGGTTGCGATATCCCGAGCTCTGCCTCAATCGCCTTGACATTCGCAAGCGAGGCCTCATCATCCGGGGCCCATTCAAGGACTTGGCGGAAGATATCGAGCGCATCTTGTGTCCGTTCTTCGGAACGTAGCCATATCCCATACTGCGTGTTGATGAAGGCATTGTGCGGATCCATCGAGATGGCCTCTAAATACAATGCCTCCGCAGTCGAACGATCTCCCGCCCAGGTCTCTAATTCCGCCTGGCGGTGGACAATCTCGGCACTGATCGGGTTGAGCTGCCGGGCAATCTCATACCAGCTTCTAGCCTTCACGGATAACTCGGCCCGCCAGTCCTTCTCGATGGCCCAAGTAGCCTGCACCCGAAAGAGGTCACCCAACGCCATCGCAATTCTGAAGTCTTGCGGATCCGTTGCCCATGCCTTGGTCAGCTCCTCTTCAGCCAACTCCCACTCAATCTCATCGGCAAAGGCCTCGCCCTTGAGCAAGTGCTGCGTTCCCCAGAAGTTCTGCCAGAAACTGGTGAAGCAGACCAGAACGATCAAAATCAATGCAAAAGAGAGTGCTCCACGGCTCAGCCGCGGCAGCGGCACCGCATGCACGACCCCGACCTCTTTGGCTCGACAGAGGGATAGGCCGACCAATGCCATCATCACCAATGCGTTGGCGGGGATCTGGAGGTTGAAATCGACCAGTCCGTGGATGTGCTGCATGAAGAGTGCTGTCATCGCCGCAGCGGCGAGGGCGCGTTCGTTGAAAACCACCGTTTTCCGATACACCCGTATCAAGAGGCCCCAGATCAGAACCACCACCCCTCCAAAAAGCACGGTTCCAACCAACCCGTATTCACTGAGCAATTGCAGGTAGTCGTTGTGCACATACCGCGGCCCCAGCTGCATCGCAGGGTTGCGATACCGCGCATGCATCCAGTGGTAGGTGAAGGGGCCCCATCCAATTACCGGATGCTCCTTGAAGCCCTCCATCGCACTCTCCCACATCATCAGACGCGCAACGAAACTCTGGTCGTCCAGATTGCTCTGCATGATGCGTTCTTGGATCTTCTCGGACTGATTCCATGTGGCGACGGAAACCACGACGATCCCAAATGCAATCAGGAGCGCAACACGCAACTTCGCAAGCCGACTCTCCACCGCCAGAAAAACGAAAAAGAAGAGACCCGGGATCGTACTCAGCCACGAGCCACGCGACATGCTGAAAAGGATGCCGCCAAACATCGCGACCAAACTGTACGCCGAAGCGAGCTTCGCACTCCAACTCCAGTCGCTCAGCAGGACCACCGCCAACGCGAAAGGCCAGAGCATCTCCAAAAGCCCTGCAAAGTGGTTCGGACACCCGTAGGTGCCGCTGGCCCGACCTCGATATTGCTCGGCCCGAGTCATGCCCCAGACCTCGTCGATGCCCCGGAAATATTGAAGGAGTCCGTAGGAGGCGATCAGCGCCCCCAGGACCACGAGAATCATGATCAGGGAGCGTTGCTGCCACTTGTGGCGAATCAGCGAAGTCACCCCCAGCAACATACTGGTGGCCGCCAATACAAGCATCACGCTCTGGCGGGACGCCCAGGGAACCGGTGTCCATAACATCGAGAGCGTGACATATCCGGCAAATACCAGGAGTGCTCCGGCCGCCTTTCGATCTAAATGCTGCCAGCGCGGCAACACCCAGGGACCGATCGCACAAAGGAGAGCCAGCATCGCCGAGGCGCACACGACCAGGCCAAAGAGCAAGGTCCGCTGAGGGATCGCCCCCAGTGCCAAGGGGCCGAAAATGACAATCATTCCGACAAGTACCGCGGCCGAAATATCGAAGACCGAGACCCAGAGATTGTCTCCTTCCTCGCGATATCGTCGCCGTCGCCCGGCCGGCCTGACCGCGAGATTCTCAGGCGTCATCTTCACATCACTCATGATTGTTCTTCCCTCAAAGAGAATGGAGGCGCTGCCTCATGGATCGCGCCTCCACCTCGTATCCTCATCACGTCGCTAGTGCTGGACACAGAACGTTAAAAATTAGCTGAACCATCGGCGCGGCACACGGATCTTGTCTCCCGGCTGGATTTCGATGTCCAGGCTGGGATCCTTCTCGATCTTGGTACAATCAACCACCATCCGCTGGTCGCCCCGGGTCACAATGACGTTTTTCTTGTCGGCCCAGTCGGTCCAACTGCCCGCCATCGCAATCGCTCGCATCAAAGTGATGCCGCTGGTGTAGACGAGCTGACCACCACTTGCACGGATCTCCCCCTCGATGTAGAAGAAGCGATCCTTGGTCAGAATCACGGTGACCTGAGGATTCTTGTAGTACCCCTCCTGGATGAAGATCTCTCGAATGTCCTCCTCCAGCTTCGCCGTGGTCTTCCCCTCCGCGAAAATATCGCCGATCATCGGCAGCGTGATGTTTCCGTAATCGTCCACACGATCTTCCACATTGGCTTGCGGCACATCTGTGATCGTGATCCGTATCACGATCCCATCCCCAGGGCGAATGAGATCCTCTCTGGAGCTCATGTTTTCACCCCCATCCGTCTCAGTGCCGGAGATGCCAATCTCCCCCGTGCCCCCACCGTCGGCAACCACGATTGGAGTCTCCGGACTGCGTGCACAAGAGGCGGTGAAGGCCACCACCAGCAGAAGCCATGGCAACGATAGTCGCGTATTCAAAGTCATCACCGATCGACCCCTTCTTCACGACACCCACCCCCGTCTTCCGGGGCCGGAGTCGATTTATCACCCAAGTGATCCCTTTGGACCGTTTGGAAATTTATTTTGATCTCGCCCGAAGGCCTGGCCTCATTCCCACTGTTAACGGCGTTACCCTATCCGATAATCAGCGTCCTGTTCAAGGTCGGAACAAGGCCATGCCTCACCTTCGCTGGGCGTCGTTGGACACCTTTGCAACGGAATCAGTACGCCTCACCGACATCCAATTCCTTCGGACGATCGGGCGTACGCTCCTCCTGTGGACCGTAGTAGTGCGAATAGTAAGTGTGGTAATAATAGTAGTAGTCGTCACGCATGACATTGATGTTGTTCAAGACAACACCCACCAGCCGACCACCGACGTTCTCAACCATCTTCTTCGCACGATTCGACATCACCTTCGGGTATTTCCGATACTGGACAACCAGTAGCGCCAGGTCGACCTCCGATGCCAAAACAGAGGCGTCACTCACACCCACAATCGGCGGCGAATCGAAAAAGATGTAATCGTAGCGGGACTTCAAGGTCTTGATCAGTTCCCGCATCCGCTGGGAATTCAGAATCCCGACCGAGGTCCGAGGCAGCTTGCCGCTGGGAAGGAAATGCAAATTCGGCACACTCGTGCTCTTGATTGTTTCCTCAATCGGAACATCCCGCATCAGCACGTTGGTCAAACCGAAATCGTTCGACATCCCGAGGATCTTATGGAGAGCAGGACGCCGGAGATCCGAGTCGACCAATAGCACCTTGTCACCCAGCTGTGCACAGACATAAGCAAGATTGAACAGCGTGGTGGATTTCCCCTCGCCAACCCCGCCCGAGACAATGGTGATGGCATTGGCGCCTGGGTCCTTGGCGGCAAACTGCAGATTCGTTCGCAATACCCGATACGCCTCTGCATGCGGGCTGTCCGGACCCTCCTCCACCAAAGGACGAACACGCTGCGGTATGATGCCAAGAACCGGCAGACCGAGGAAACGTTCGACGTCGTCGATCGTCTTCACACTGGTGTCCATGTACTCTATGAAATATGCGAGCGCGACACCCAGGAAGAGACCACCAAAAATACTGGCCAGGATGTTGAGCGTCCAGCTCGGGGAAAAGGGCGACCTAGGCTCCACCGCGGTCTCAACGACCTCGACAGGGGTGCTCGGAATCTCGAGTTCAATCACCTCTTGGGCCACCCGATGCTCCAACGCGGTCAAAACCTGCTTGGCTGCGTCCCGATCGCGCAAGGCGCGCTCGAAAGGCAAAAATGCCTCCCGGTGTCGCTCCAGATCCTGATTCCGTAACAGGTCCATCTCTTGTTCGAGATTCTCTACCCTGCGCTGGGCGACATCATAACGGGATGCTAGACCCTCCTTGATCGCTACCAGTTTCTGCTCCTTCGCCCGCCGCAACTCGTCGATCGTGGTCTGAAACTTGACCATCTCCGGGTGCTTCGGCCCATAGTTCTCCTCAGCTGCCCGGTAGGCGATTTCGGCCTCGACCAGTTGCTGGTTCAAAGTGTTGTAGCTCGGGTCGTTGACCAAAAAGGGAATAGCGTCTTCAAGCTGCTTCCCCTCAAGACTCTCGACCTTTTGGAGTTGCGCTTCCGCCGTCCAGAGATCGAGTCGGGCGCGCTCCAGCTCCAGCTGAAGTTGATCAAGACGCTCTTTGCTCAACTCCGCGCCCGTCGCACCAAATACGATCTGATTCTGGAGACGGAGATCCTCGACGTTGTCTTCCAATTCACGCACCTTGAACTTCTGCTGGTCCATCTCCTCCTGCATCTGGACAAGGGCGTCGCTGTACTTCTTCTTGACCGAGGCCAACCGAGTCTCCTGAAAGACCTCGGCAATCTTGTTCGCGATCGCGGCAGCCTCGGCACTGTCCCGGCTGGTCACCTGGACCTCAATGATGGTCGTGCCCCGGACCTGCACCGTCTCCACCATCGAGCGGAGACGGGATATCGTGCTCTCGAGGTCCATCTCCTCCTGGTTGTCGTTGAATTGACGCCCCCAAACCTCTTGCAGATTCATGTCCCGAATCACCCCGGTCAAGACCGGTCGAGACCGAATCAACTCAAATTGAGTCAGATAAAAGTAAGGGTCGTATTGAGATTGCCTCCCCCGGTCGACCAACTCGATGTCCGGACGATACTGATCAATGGTAATTCGGACCGATGCCCGATATTTCTCGGGCATGATCAGGGTGATGATAAACACGGTCAGGATGATCAGCACCGACACGGTGATGATGATCTCTTTGCGTGCTCGAATCACCCGCCAGTAATCGAGAAAATGGAGACTACTGTCCTGCTGCTTCTCATCCATGGTCTGATTCCAACTCCTTGAGAGGCCGGGGAGACTGGCCGTCTATTCTTGAATCCATCCGAGCAGATCCGCCCGGCCGATTCCCTTCTATGACCCAATTGGCCTTAACAACGCAAGACGGGAAGGCACTTTTCAAACATTTTCCCCGATAACCCGCGAAAAATCAATCCTGCCCCACCCAGCCATCTGTGGTGGAGTGAGCACGCACCAATCCCGTGCGCCGTGTCCGGACATGCCCCGAGCGATCCTCGGGCAGCAGCTCCCTTGAGGCTGTCCGAAAAGGTCAATGGCGAAGCAAGATCGGGGTCGGGGTCGCTATCGGCCTCGGGATCGAAAGGACTCGGGATGGGATTCGGCCCCGAGGAACCGGGTAGTAGGGCAACCATTTTGATGCGGTGCTGACAAAACTCGGCAGCGTCGTTTGAGCGGTGCTCAGAAGGCCGGGTTCCATACAGAACAGGAGTCGATCCCGATCCCGATTCCGACCCCGACCCCGACACCGATTCCAACAATGATCTGACTGATCGGCAACCATTGCCTAGAGGCGACGCAGGCGACGCCTGATCGAGCGCACCTTTTCGGACGACAAATCCCCAGGAAAACTCTCGTTTCCCAAAAGGAGAGGACGCCGACCCTCGCACTGCCGGGGTCGGCGTCCGCTGCAATCACGGATTCGGATGAATACGTTCCTGGCCTAAGCCAATCCGTACATCTCCGAAGTCACCGAATTGTTCTCTAGCAAATCAGTAGGTCACCCGAAGACCGAGATAGATTCGATTCCGGTCATACGAACGATCGAAATCCGAATCCAAATCGTTGAACAAGTAGCCGGCTTCCGCGGAAACCATCTCGGTGATCTTGTAGGCCAGACGAGCGGAAAGCCGCCACCAGGCCTCATCCCCATCACCACCACCGTCTACTGCATCTTCGGAATCATACTCGTTCAGGTCGTACTGGCCGGCGAGATAGAGGTCAATGCGACGGGTGATCTCCTGCTTGTATTGCAGGTAAATTCCGTGATGATCGGACTTGAGGTAACGCCCGAGGTCGGTCTCGCTCATGCTGAGACGATACCCACCGGTCAGGCGTGCCTTCTTGGTCAGATTGTAGGTAGCGCTGGCATCAACATAAGGCGCATTGTCGTCGCCACGATACTCGGAATCGAAATCCCGATTCTCGAAACCGGCACGCAGACTGGTCGTCAACCGGGACGTAAAGGCGTGGTCGACACCCGCAAACAGGAAGTGCGAGGTCGAATCCTTCTCGGAAACGTCGTAGCTCGTATCCTGAATGCGATAGCTGACAACACCAACCGTGGTCGGGTTGATCTGCTTCAGGAGATCGGCGCCGCCGACCACCGTGTCGCGATCCAAAGCATCCGCAACCAAATCCTCGTCGTAACGGTAGAAGAGGTAGCGACCCGATACCGCCATGTCCAGCGTCTCGGTCAATTTGTACTTCATGCCCAGGTTGGTCGAGTTGTACAGGAAGTCTTCCTCGCGCACCCGGTTGATGTTGTTAGGATCCAACTCAGGATCCTGCGCCACGCGAAGCGAATTGGATGCACTTGCCTGCAGGCTCGGAGAGAACTCCGTGCTCGCCGCCACATCAAAATCGTGCGTGAGATCCTCTGAATCCGGCTCGCGATCGTCATACCAGATGTAACTGAACCGATAATCCGCCGCCAGATGCGAGGTCTCGATCGGGTAGTTCAACTTTACCTGCGGCTGGACGATCACCTTAAAACTGTCCTGCTCGTCCTCACTGCGATACGTCCAGACGTTGTCGTCGTACTCGACCCGCGTGCGAAGCTCTGCGTTGAGTATCTGCCCCCGGTCCTCCGGAGACACGGGCTCGTAAACGGCTTGTACCGCCGAGGACCCCATCACCAACACCATACCCGCGGCGAGTAGGCTGTTATGCGCTTTCCTCATAATTTCTTTGCCTCCCCTAGCCTCCACGATAAAGGCACCTTCCAATGATTGCTTGCTATGAAATTGTATCCACCGGTCGCCCAGAATCCACCTTGGTCGTCAAACCGTTTCTCCCAAAGCTACCTGGCAGATTATTTCAGGAACATGGCCGCATGCGCGATACCTTCTACCCCGATACAGCCATGCTCCTCCTTTTTTTTTCAACGCAGGCTCCTACCTCCGGACGTCCAAGGGAGTCACGGGACGCTGAACCTTCTTCGCCGTACGTGACTTGAACGGGAGCTTCGTGATCACCTCCGTCACTTCCTTGACCGTGACAGGACGACCCACGACGTAGAGATTGCCTCCGAGCGGCGCAACCGCTCCGCCCTGATCCGCGCCACCTGTGGGTTCATCCTCCGGATTGAAGGCCCGCATGTCGTGCCGCAAAATCGGATCGACTTGCGCGCCGATCGTGTTGGTGGTCGTCTCGGCAAACCGATTCCGGCTGCGAATCTTCGCCAGCGCTCCGGTCGAGGCCGCCACGGAAATGTTCAGCTCCTGGAGCTTCGCGATGCAGGCCTGGTAGTCGTCAATATCTTCCACCTCGCCCGCCAAGCCCAAAGCCTGAACCATCAACCGCGCCAAAACGCCCTTGTCCAAATTCGCGTCCGAATCCCAGTTGTCCTTCGGAAAAATTCCGTTCTGAGCCAGGACCTGATAGTATTGATCCTGCCCGGCGCCAGGAGCGACATATTTGCCAAGGCCCATAACCCGGACAAGCAGACGAGCAAACTCCGCCTGCGTGATTTCCTGGCTACCCCCATCATCCTGTGCAACGGCCGTGGTCGGGATCAGCACAAGGCTGGTAACCAAAAACAGCGCCGCGCAGGTGATGCCCGCGATCATCTTCTTCATGTAAGACCTCCTAGACAGGATTACTGTATCGAATGATGCATGACTTGAAATGACGTTACCAAACCAGCGGTTGAAGTCAACTAATCTTTTCAGCTTATCTTTTCCCGGCCGGTTTTCTTGTGCTCCCTCGAACCTCCCGTCTCAACCAATGTTCGTATTGAAACACGATATCTCCGAGAACTAGACACATTCTCGCCGAGCAACCTCTCTTCGACAATAAGAAAATTCATACGATTTGAAAATTTTCAGCCCCTCCTCCGCTCCAACAGCCATTCTCACCATTCCATACTTTTACAACTCCCGCTACGAACTTTGTTTACAATATGAACCCCAGCCGGATCACAGTCCCATCAAGGAACCGGCGACTGCCTTGCCGGGCGGTCGTAAAGGAAATACGCCCACGCCTTCTCGCCCTGCAGCGGGTATCCCACATAACGCAGGTGCTGGTCCAAGGGGAACCGCGCCGGGTTCCCCACCTGGCCCAAAGCCAACTGCGCCCAGTCCCGATACCCCCCCACGGAAAGATCGTCCAGGGGCTTCAGATTCCTGAACCGGGGCGAAATGTACATGACCGAGATCTCATGATAGAAATCGTGGATCCCCGCGAAATCAGAGAACTGGGCTGGTAACATGAGCGTTCGCTCGCCGCCATACCAGGCCACCGCCTCCGGCAAATCCGAAACTACCAAAAGGCGACCGTCCGATCCGGTCTTCGCCTCCATTCGCAGCCTTGCGTCTTGAACAACCTCGTTCGACAGCCCGAGGATGATGTGCCGCGGACTGTAGGGCGGAAACTGGTCAGGAAGGCGGGGCCCCAAAAACGTCAGTAGAAACCCTGAGATGTTCAAGAACACAAAGGCCATGATCGCCAAGCGCCGGAGGATCGATACCCGGATATCAAGCCGGTCCAGCATCAGATAGAAAAAGCCGACCCCATAGAGAAGCACCAGGGGATAGAGCGCCTTGCCCAACATAAAGTGCCCCTGCTGTCCAACCGCCGCCGCACCGATCATCACCAGGCCGATCATCCAGAAGGTCAGCCAGCGAAAGCGGTTCACTTCCACCTTTCGAAAGCGAAACGGAAGGATCGCCATAAACGCCCCCATCATCCAGCCGTCACCGATATCTTTGACGTGGCCGACAAAGGCCTCACGCAGATTCAACATCCACTTGATCAAAAACCCGCCGATTCCGACCGAGGAGAAGTCCGGACGCAGGCTCTCCTGCAGCGAACGCAACGAGGCCATCGGCGTATCCGCAAACATGGACAAAGGAGCCAACCCGAAGACCCCGTACGGCACCCTCGTCGCGTGGAGATTCAGAAGCACCACCGGCAAAAGGACGCATCCCATGGCACCGAGCCCCATGAACAGGGCCCGTCCTGAATGCGGCTGATAACTGCGCCATACCACAATCAGCCACGGCAGCCATAGCAAAATCAACGAATAGTACGTGATCCCTGCCAGCGCGATCGAGACCGCACTGACCATCAGGTATACCCACGCGGCCAACCACCCCGGCCCCTGTTCGTGTCGCAGGGATCCCTTCAGCAGCGTGTAAAGCGACAGCGTCACCAAAAACAGGACCAGGACAAACGGGCGCCCCGAAAGGGCCGCCTTCCAAAGGTCGTCGCAAAGGAAAAAGAGCCACAACGAGGTGAAGGCAACCCGCTGGTCAAATAGAAGCCGACCCATCCGATAGGTCATCAGCACCGAGAGGACAAAGAGCACGACTCCAAAGGGCAACAATAATCGCATCTCGATTGGAAACCGACGCCCTATCTCCTCGGGCCCCGGGAAAAAGAGCTCCTGCGGACTCTGGATCACGGAGGCCCCACGCAACACAAGGCTTAACACGGCAGGGTAAAAAGGCGCCCGAAACAACTCCTTCATCTCGGGGAGCGGCACCACCGGTTCCCCGACCACACTCTGAAGGAACCAAATCTGTAGGGGACGAACTACGTCGGTGACATACCCCCGTCCCAAGGAGAGATTGCGGGCCAACTGCAGATGATCCATGGCCTCGTCATTGTTCACCCCCCTGAACTGAGTCGCCGGATAGTAGAGGCACACCATCCCGATCAGCACAAAAACCATCACTCGACGCAGGATCAGCGAGCCGATGCCTACATCCATATTCTGGGCCATCGATTGAATCTTGGCCTCCGTTGGGGCTTCCGCCATGGGAACACTACTCCTACCGTTGATAAAAAGGATCGGGCTCCATCCCAAACCAATGGCCCAACCCCAGGGGACGTCCTATTTTGTGATCCGAATCGACCGGAAGATATAGCCTCCAAAAAACCGGTCCTATTTGCAACCCCCGATCCAAACATAGCCGAGGTTCCCCTCAGTCCATCCCGATCACATCACGCTCGCACCTCAAATAGTTCCCCGCTCTTTCGAAGGATTCAAGCCTTCCCGTGCATAAGACTCCTTTGATCCCCCCCCGCGGCAGCCCGATGTCGGGTTGCCATAACGACACAATTGGTCTTTGTTTTAAGTCCCCTAAGGGGATCGAACCCGATCGATCATCAACTCAATAGGAGCTCAAACCATGGATATGAAACTACGGATGACCCCCAAATTGGTTCCCGCCATCCTCCTTGCACTGGCAATCCCGATTGCCTGCTTCGCCGTCAATCCCGGCGAGAAGGCACCGGCGTTTGCCCTGACGGCCACCGACGGTGAGACCTATGACTCCAAGAACGTCGTCGCCAACCACGAAGCCACCGTGATTGTGTTCACCTGCAACACCTGCCCCGTCGCTCGGGCCTATGAAGACCGGATCATCGCGACCGCCAAGGAGTACGCTCCCCGCAAGGTCGCCTTTCTGGCCGTCAATCCCAACGACGCCGACAAGATCCCCCAGGAGAACATGGAGTCCATGAAAAAGCGGGCGGCCGAAAAGGGGTTTCCCTTCCCCTACCTCAGGGATGACACCCAGAGTGTCGCTAAGAGTTACGGCGCGAAGGTCACTCCGCACTTTTTTGTCGCAGACAAAAGCGGCGTAATCCGCTATGTTGGGCGCTTCGACAACAACCAGCAGCAAAACCCCAACGTCAAGACTGCTACCGACCTCCAGAACGCCCTGGACGCCGTTCTGGCCGGGAATGAACCGTTGACCTCCGCGACCAAGGCCTTTGGTTGCGGCATCAAGTGGAAGTAATCATGACCCCATCTCTCTTCCCATCGCCCAACAGGATAAGCCACCCGAATCAATCAGGCAGGCCCCCCAAGGGCAATGGACCGGCCGGCATCGCCTGGGTGATGCCGGCCTTATTCCTGCTTTGCAGCGCCTGCAGCCCGCTCGCCGAACAGGATGCCGACCTGGAAGGCCTGTCCTCCGATCCCATCGCGGATGCCAACTCGCAAGCCGACCTCGACCGAGGACCGGAGCCGATCACCGCTCCCCAGGTTTTCGAGATCATCAAGTCCCAAGAGCTACCCGTGGTCGTCACTCTCTGGGCAGGCTGGCACCCCGAAGCCAGGGCCAACACGCCTCAAATGCTGCCACTCCAACGAGCCCACCAGGCCGGCCGTATCCACTGGATATGGATCGCACTCGAGACCGAGGCCGAAGCGCGAAAGAATACGATACCCGGCTTGCGCAGTCTGGGAATCCAAATCCCCATCCGTATTCAATCTCCCGACGAGAGCGATGCGGATTTCCTGCAAACCCTATGCAGCGACTGGAGTGGAACCCTTCCGACAACTCTGGTCTTTCATCCCAATGGTACACTCAACAAGCGATTCGAGGGACCAGCCTCCGCCTCGGAAATCCTGGCGGTGATCGAATCGTCCGATGTCCCATAGCCCAAGGCTGCCCCCTCCGAAATGGTCCATGGTGAAGCAAGATCGAGCTCGCGATCCAAAGGATGCGGTTGGGATTCGGACTCGAGAAACCGGGTGGCGAGGGCCGGAAGGCCTGGTGCCGTGCAGAGCAGGGATCGATCCCGATCCCGATTTCGATCCCGACACCGATTCCGACGACGATTGGAATGATCTGTCACCATTGCCTCGATGCGAAGCCTGAGGGACCGCGCCCTTTCGGACAGTCCTAGCCTGAGCCCGTCCGAAAAGCCGATTGGCCGACAACGAAAGGTCTCCGGGTTCGGATGGGGAGGACTCCCGCAGAGGACAAAGAGGATGACAGAGGTGCGGAATTGCAGACACATCGGAGCTGTTTTCGCCAATTGCTTTGGTCAGTTAGTGGGAATAATCTCCAAAGAATTGGTTAGATGGACCACAGCATTGGACCTACCCGCCCTCACGGCCTGGTCGAAAACGCCACCGCGCCCTCTGCGGGAGGCTCTCCGGATGGGCTTGGGGAGGGCAGGTTGGAAGCAGCTACCTTTTCGGACAACCTCTAGCCTGAGGCCGTCCGAAAAGGTCCATGGCGAAGCTAGATCGGGGTCGGGGTCGCTATCGGTCTCGGTATCGAAGGGACGCGTGATGGGATTCGGCCATTCAGAACCGGGTACCCCAACCGTATTGTTGCGGTGCTGACACCACTCGCCAGGGAAGTTTGAGCGGTCCGTGAGGGCCAGGTGCCATGCAGGGAAGGGATCGATTCCGATTCCGATTCCGATTCCGACCCCAACCCCGAATCAGGCAATGATCGGACTGATCGGCAACCCCTCGTACACGTACTCGCCGGATCATCGTGTACGTGCACGTGTACCGCTTCGCTGTGTACGTGTACGTTTCTGGGCCGTGCTAGAGGCCGTCCGAAAAGGTCCATGGCGAAGCTAGATCGGACTGATCGACAAC
>CALLYA010000577.1 GCA_937875495.1 uncultured Verrucomicrobiota bacterium | reverse complement strand
CGGGTCCGGATGGGGAGGTCAGGTTGAGAATGCGGCTACCTTTTCGGACGGGCTCCCGCTAGCAACCCTCCCCATTCCCCCCTCTGCGCCTCTGCGCCTCTGCGCGAGTTCTCCCCATCCGGCGCCGCAATGCCTTCAGCTATGCCCCATCGACCTTTTCGGACGAACCCTGGCTCCCCCCCAGCCCCAACAAGCAGGTTGACTTTCATGGCTGTTTCCACTTAAGGAGGATTGTCCGGTTCAGCGGTTTGGATCGGTTCATCTCCAACCCATTGCACGAGCCTACACACTATGAAAATCGCACTTCGCATCTCGCGCGCCACCCTCACCGCCGTTGTTGCGGCTATTGCCATCTCCACCCTGACCGCTCCCAGCCTCCACGCCCAATGGATCGATCGGATCGCCGTCGGCCCCAGCGGAACCTGGATGGACGCTGGGGATGCCAAAAGCGCCGTCGGCTGGGGACTCAGCGGAGTCGCTGTCATCACGCCGCACATCGCGCTCCAGGGCGAAGTCCACTGGTTCAACGATATCGAAGGCGAGATTGTTAACCTCGATTCCACCCCGCTTGCACTCACCGTGCAGCTCCGTAAGCCCTCAGAGGGTATCTCCTATTTCGTCGGCGCAGGCGTCGGATACTACATGCTGGAATCCGATGTCGACCTCGATCGCGCCTTCGGTCCCGAGCTCTCCGACGTGCTCCAGCAGAACAATTTCCGGGCGGTCAGCGATGTGGACGACGAGATCGGATTCCACGTGGAAATCGGGACCGAGATCGCACTGCTCCAAAACCTCACCGCTCAGGTGGCCGCGCGCTATATTTGGCTGGAGGCGGATGTTGAGGTTGCCTCGGATGTCCTCGCCCTGCCCACACCACAGGGTACAGCCCTCGTTTACTTGGACGATGAGTCCATTGATATGAGCGGCGCTGGAATGTTCATCTCTCTACGCTATAGTTTCTGACGTCTGGGACCAAACATCCCACCTTTTTGCCTAACCTCATACCAGCAGGACCCCTTAGACCATGAGCAACATCGCATCGATTCACGCACGTGAAATTCTCGACTCCCGCGGCAACCCGACCGTAGAGGTGGAAGTCCTTCTCGAGAGCGGCGCCGTCGGCCGTGCCGGCGTGCCCAGCGGCGCGTCCACCGGTGAAAACGAGGCCCTCGAACTCCGCGACGGCGATCCCGCACGCTACCTGAAAAAAGGCGTGCTCAAAGCCGTCGAGAACGTCAATACCGTCATCACCCCCAACCTCCTGGGTGAGGACGCGACCGACCAGCTCTCCATCGATCAGGCGATGTTGGAGCTCGACGGCACCCCGACCAAATCCAAGCTCGGCGCCAACGCGATTCTCGGCGTATCCCTGGCCGTCGCCAAGGCAGCCGCGGATTATTCCGGACTCCCCCTGTACCGCTATATCGGTGGCACCAACGCCAAGGTCCTGCCCGTCCCCATGATGAACATCATGAACGGCGGCGCGCACTCCGATGCCCCGATCGATATCCAGGAGTTCATGATCATGCCCTCAGGCGCACCCAATTTCCGCGAAGGTCTGCGGATGGGCGCCGAGATCTTTCACAACCTCAAAGCGGTCCTGAAGGCGCGTGGTCTCTCCACCGCAGTCGGGGATGAAGGCGGATTCGCCCCCGCACTCGAGAGCAATGAGGACGCCCTCGCCGTCATCATGCAGGCCATCGAAAAGGCCGGCTATAAGCCCGGTCAAGACGTCAAGCTCGCGCTCGATGTCGCCGCCAGCGAGTTCTTCGATGCCAAGGGTGACCGCAAATACCACTTTGATAAGTCCGACGGCAGCATCAAGAGCAGCGCCGAGATGGTCGATTTCCTCGCCGGCCTCGTCGCCAACTACCCCATCTGCTCCGTTGAAGACGGCCTGGCCGAAGACGATTGGGATGGCTGGAAGCTGCTCACCGATAAGCTCGGCGCCACGACGCAATTGGTCGGAGACGACCTCTTCGTCACCAACACGCTCTTCCTCCAGAAGGGCATCGACCTCGGCGTGGCCAATTCCATCCTGATCAAGGTCAATCAGATCGGCTCGCTCACCGAGACCCTCGACGCCATCGAACTCGCCAAGCGCAACCGGTACACCAACGTCATCAGCCACCGCTCCGGCGAGACCGCTGATTACACCATCGCCGACCTGGCCGTCGCCACCAATGCCGGCCAGATCAAGACCGGCTCGCTCTCACGCAGCGATCGTATCGCCAAATATAACCAGCTCCTGCGCATCGAAGAGGAGCTCGGCTCCAACGCGATCTACGGGATCTGACCCCTCTCGTCATCCGAGTCCTCTACAAGCGCGCCCGGAGGCGGCCTCCGATCGCCTCCAGGCGCACAACCCCAAACGGATCCGCCATGAAGACACGCAACATCCTCGCCTCATACGTGACAGCAGCCGCGCCCGCGCGTACCCTGCTCGCTGCCGCCGTCGCCGCACCGTAATCGTGGCTCTCCGCTCACGCCCCCGCGTGCCGGCCGGCCGCGGGGGCGTTTTTGTGGGTCCGATGACCCACCATTCCCAAGTCAATCGGTCCTTGCTCCCCAGTCGCGATCTGATTAGCCTCTCCCCTGTGCAATGCGGCCGACAATTCCCAACGTAAACACTGAAACCAGACTTCCATCGGCCGTAATCTAGGAACGCTCAACCAAGGCAGATCCATGGATCAATTGCTCAAAATCCTCAGTGATAACGCACTCACCCCCGCTGCCGATATCGCTCGCATGCTCGGTATCTCCGCCGAAGAAGTGCGCCAAAAAATCGATGACTACGAAAAGAGAAAAGTCATCCTCGGCTATAAGGCCGTCATCGACGAAGACAAACTCAACCTCGATCGGGTCAAGGCCGTCATCGAAGTCAAAGTCCAACCGGAACGTGAAGGCGGTTTCGATCGCCTGGCCTCCCGAATCGGCAAGTTTCCCGAGGTCCGTTCCATGTTCCTCGCCAGCGGCACATTCGACTTCCTCCTGTTCGTCGAAGGCGCAAACCTGCGCGAAGTCGCATCCTTTGTCTCTGAAACCGTCTCCACCATCGAAGGTGTTACGGCCACAGCAACCCATTTTATGCTCAAGACTTATAAATTCGAAGGCGTCTTGATGAAAGGGCAAGATTCGAATGAGCGTCTCTCCATCGCACCCTGAACGCTGGATCGCACAACATGTCACCGGCCTGCCCCGATCCGGCATCCGTGATTTTTTCGAACTCGTCCAAGGCGTCCCCGACGTCATCTCGCTCGGGGTCGGTGAACCGGACTTCACCGCTCCGTGGCGCGCTAGAGAGGCCGCGATCTATGCACTGGAGCGCGGAAGGACCAGTTACACGTCCAACCTCGGCCTGCTCAAACTGCGCCGGGCTATCGCCAATTTCCTGGCCAAACACTTTCAGCTGGGCTACGACCCCGAAAAGGAAATCCTCGTCACCGTCGGCGTCAGTGAGGCTCTCGATCTCGCCCTGCGCGCCCTCCTCGACCCAGGCGATGAGGTCATCATCCATCAGCCCTGCTTCGTCTCCTACGCGCCATCCATTAAGCTCGCCCATGCCAAGGTCGTCGAGGTCGTGACCTCCCCGGAATCCGGGTTTCAACTCGACCTCAACGCCCTGGAAAAGGCGATTACACCTAAGACCAAAGCCGTCCTGATCAATTTCCCGTGCAACCCAACCGGGAGTACGCTCAGTTCGGATACCGCGCGCAAGCTCGCTGAGGTGATCATTCGAAACGACCTGCTCCTGATCACCGACGAGATCTATGCTTGCCTCGTCTATGATCAGCCCTTCGTCTCACCTGCCTCTTTCCCAGGCATGCACGAGCGCACCATCTACCTCAATGGCATGTCCAAGGCATGGGCCATGACCGGGTTTCGGTTGGGATTTGTCTGCGCACCACAGCCGCTGCTCGAAGCCATGATGCGGGTCCATCAGTACTGCATGATGTGCGCGTCGATTATCAGCCAGGAGGCGGCCGTCGCCGCCCTCTCCTACTGCGACGACGATATCGAACAGATGCGCCAGAGCTTTCATAAACGCAGGAATTACCTGCACGCACGCTTTCTGGAGCTCGGCCTGAAGTGCGAACTCCCCCAGGGCGCATTCTATATGTTCCCGGACATCCGTGAGCTCGGTCTCCAAAGCAAGGACTTCGCACTGCAATTGCTCGAAAGCCAAAAAGTCGCGGCCGTGCCCGGTAGCGCCTTCGGCTCGGCAGGCGAGGGATTCCTCCGATGCTGCTACGCAACTTCTATCGATGAACTGCGCGAAGCATGCGATCGTATCGGTCGTTTCCTGGAGACGCTCCGATGATCCCAACCGACCGCCAGTCGGCATTTCCATCCATGGGGCGGGCCCAGGCGCCGCCCCGATCCGCCGACTGTCGGTCGTCACTCCGCCGGAAAATAATAGAGGTACTCACCCTCCCGCGCATATCCTAAACGGCGCGCCTCGCGAATCAGCTCCCGCTCGTCCGTGCGCAGCCGCTGGATGTACCGGTCCCACTCGTTTCGCTCATGCACCAGCGCCTTGTTGCGCTCCACCAATTCTCGATTCCTGGCACCCAACGCCCGGTACTCTGAAAACGGCTTCTGGAAGATAAAGAGCGTCACCGCGAACAACGCCATCGCGATCACCGCGATCGAGGCGTGAATCATGACCCCAAAAAAATCATATTGCCGATTCAAGGAATGCCCTCCGTGGAAAATGAATGCTGGATCGACACTGAAAAAAGATGCATGGTTCGTGCGTATGTTCGCAACCCTAAAAACCGAGATCCCGCGGGAAACAACCCATTTCGGTTGTGAACCCATTATTTGTACAGGTTTTTCTGATTTTCACCCGCGCCCTTCTGCGAGCCCGGTCATGCCCAAATCTATGATTCCTCTTCTACTCCTCTTCCTGGTCCTTGCTTCCGCTCCCAGCGCATTCGCCCAGGAGCCTGAGCCTGAATCCACACCCGCCCTGGCTTCCGAAGCCACCGACGCCGGGTTGCAAGACACATCCACCCCGGCCGCGGATACCGCCGCCGAAGAGGGTTCGATTGCCGCTCCCGCCCCAGCACAAGAATCAGCCCCAGACCCAGGCCCAGCAACTGCACCGGCACCGACCAGGAACCCGAACCGCACCCCTAATCAGCCGGCCAACCTGCCCGTCGGTATTCGCGGTCTTCATCATTGGGGCTACTTCGAAATCGAATCGTCCCCACCCCTCGGGGGCAACCTCGCCGCTCTCCAGGACGGTGACCCCAATACACGTATCCCAGCAGCCTTCGGACGCCCCCTGCAAATCGCTTTCACCAAAACTCCGAATATCGCTGCCGCTGAAATCAAACTCCACTTTGCCGCTCTGACCACCCCCCAGGCCGGCGACTACACCGTCGTCGGCAAGGTCGCTCGTCGCGTTCCCCGGCGCTCATCAGTCCTCCTCGGCACCGTCCAGCCCCGACCCAATGAGGACTTCCTCCATTTCCAATTCCCCCGAGCTATTCCGCTCGATAGCCTGATTCTGCAGCTGCAAGTCCTTCCGCGGACCGCGCCCATCCCCTCCGGCGAGGAGACCGCACCCGCCGCGGAAGACCCACGAACCGGTCAATCCAGCCCCGTGGAATGGGCGGACCTCGAAATCGCCGGCCCGCGGACCACCGTAGCCATCAAAGTGCAGCCCGCCGGGCTCCTCAATCTCCAGGTCGAGCCGCCCACCTGGATCGTCCCGGAAGGTACCCCCCTGCGCGTCACGACCTGGCAGATCGATAGCACCGGCAACCTCTCCATCATGCCTCTGCCAGGACCCGTCGGGTTCTCATCCAATAACGCAAGCGTCCTCAATATCATGCCCAACGGACGCCTCAATACACTGAAACCCGGATCCGCTTCCATCCTCGGAGTCCTCAGCGGACCCCAAATGATCCACGACCGCATGAACATCAGCGTCCCCGCAGGGCTCCCGCTCGGCGCCGATCTCGAAATCGCCTGGCTCGCCGCCAACCCCGAAGACGCCGGTAAGGAACTCCGCACATGGCAGGTCGCCGTCGTCAATCACGGCCCGCATAAGTCCGGGCGTATCCGCGTCGAGTGGTCCTACGCCGGACCACAGGAGGAGGATTTCCGCATCTTCGAAGTCGCCCACATCCATAGCATGAACCCAGGCCTCCATATCCTGGAGCCCAAACTCGGCGACCCGCTGCTGCCCACCCCCGGCCAGACACTCTCCACCCGATTTCCTGTCCCAGCCCTCGCCGGCGGCCGGATCCAGGTGCGCCTCCTCGATCTCGAACAGGACGATCCTATCGTGTTCAACAACACCGTCATCGCCCTCGGCGAAGGCCAGACCGTCGGCCTCGGCCTCTCACCCCTTGCCTTCGCACTGCTGAACGGCATCTGCCGCCGACCCGTCCACCAACAGGCCATCGATGAGTGCCCCCCCGAATTCCCCTTCTCCGCATTCGAATGGGCCAGACTCCTGATCCCCCCCCTCAGCGGCTACCAGGCTATTCCCGAACAGGGCGCCAATGCCACCCCAACCGGCCCGCCGGCACCCAAGATCGCTCCCGGTATCGCATGGTCACCCTCCGGCGTTCAACTCATGGCCGGTTCACACGCCGGACTCATGTCTTCCGAACCCGTCTTCCTAGGACACATCCCCGAACCCATCACACCGCAACAGGAGTGGCTGACCCCCAATCAACCGCCCATCGTCATCGAAGAGAACGCCACACTCTCCGCACTCGGCCCGTTCTACTTCTTCCCCCCAAGGAATTGAGCAGTCGCAGCCAGACCCTATCCGAAACGGTCAATGGCAAAGCAAGATCGGGGTCGCTATCCGACAGCGAAGCTTGAGCGGTCCATGAGGGCCAGGCGCCAACCAGGGGATCGATCCCGATCTACTCGATCTACTCGATCTACTCGATTTACTCGATTTACTCGATTCCCTCGATTCTCCCGCCCCCGATTCCCATGCCCCCCCTCATCCGCGGCTATCCGCGGATCCAACCAACCATCACGCCCAGCAGGGCCCGCGGCCCCTCAAACAGGGTTCGGGATGTCCACAAACTCGACCGGGATGCCGAACGTGTCCGTGATGCGCTGGCCCAACGCCTGCACACCAAAGACCTCCGTCGCATAGTGGCCCGCGAAGATCGCGTGGAGTCCCGCCTCCTCGATCTCACGAATCACATGCTCCGAGGGCTCGCCACTCAAAAAGGTGTCCGCACCCGAATCCAAGACCACCGGCCATAAACTCGATGCACCACCGCTGATCACCGCAACACGCCGAACACGGTTCGAGCCGGCGGCGAATACCTGGGCCGCCGGGTTGATCTCCGCACGCACCCGCTCCACAAACGCATCGAGCTCCATGCCACCCGGCGCCTCCGCCATGAACCCTACATCCAATGGCAGCCCAGGTGTCAACCCGAGGCGTTGACAGAGCAACACGTTGTTCCCAACCTCGGAATGCGCGTCCAACGGGAGATGATAACCCGCCAGCGAGATCCCGTTCTCCAAGAGCAAACGCAAGCGCTTGGCCCACGGCCCAATCACCCGCGGCGGATCGCCCAGAGACCCCTTGAACAGCCCGTGGTGGACAATCACCAACTGTGCCGAACGCGCGCAGGCCGCCTCGATCAGACGCAGGCTCGCTGTCGTTCCACACACCACCCGCTCAATCCACGGATCGCCTTCCACCTGTAATCCATTCAAACAGCCGTCGGAGAACTGCTCCACCTCCAGGTAATCGTTGATCCATGCGATCAACTCGTCCCGTTTCACCGCCTTCATCCTGTCCCCCCCGATTCATGTTCCAATCGTGCTCATCCATCACCTCTGCCTTGCATTAGCCGGTAAACAGAGGTAGCTCATAACTATTACCCAACTGCGGTTGCTCCGATCCGATCCAGGTCGCCATCCCTACCAGAGCCGATCATGAGGCCTTTCCGAATATTACTCTCCCTCCCTGCACATGCCATCCTGATCTCCGGAATGCTCGGAGCCTTCTTCATGGCGGGCTATCACCCACCTCAATTACAACCCACAACCACCCCGCCAATCGCCGAAAATTCCACCAGAGAACCTACGCCCGCCGAAATCTTCCAGAGCCTACCCGAACACGACTTCCTTTCCGAGGCCAAGCTCCTGCTCCAACAGGAAGAGTTCGATCAGGCCCGCGCCATCTGCCGCTTCCAGGTCCTTTACGGGACCCAGAACGCCGAGGAACGTAGGCAGTTCATGCAGCTCATCGAAGAGGCCGACCGGCTCGAGACATCCATGAGCAGGCGCTCCACGCAGGTCGCACGCGGCGTGCTGACCGGTGAGGCGGACTCTCTACCGGCCCTGGCCGGAGCGGTTGTATCCGATTTCTTCGTCTTCGGCGACCTCCGCGACATTACCATCCAGGGCTATCGCTGGGGTACCGGGAAAGAGGTGAACAAAGCCGTGCTGGTCCTGTCCACGCTCGGCCTCGCCACCACCGTCGTTCCAGGCGCCGACTGGGTCCCATCGCTGTTCAAACGCGCCATCCGCGCCGGACGCGTCGCACCCAGCTACGTCGAGACGGTCGCCAAGCGCTTCACCAAGGCATCCCGCGCCGAGCGAAAGGCGTTGGCCGGCGGAATGCTCGAAGACGCATCAACCATCTCACAAAGCTGGGGTAAGGGCGGGTTTTACCACGCCCTGAAACATCTCGACCACGCGGACGATCTCGCGCACCTGGCCAAGTACTCCGGCAAATACGGTGACGCAGGCGCCATCGCCCTGCGCCTCGGCGGAGACGACATCACCGGTGTCCTCCGGGCCGGTACCGACCTTGGGAAACGCGCCGACCTCGCCAAGGCCGCCGGCAAAGGCCCACGCGGTATCAAAATGTACCTCCGGCACGGCACCAAGATCTTCCAGCCACACATCGCCATCGGCGCGGCCAAGACCATCGCACGCCCCGAGCGCGTCCAGTTCGCACGCCGTACCCTTAAAGCCAAGCTCCTCAATAACTACCTCGCACGCGTACCGTCCGCCGCCTGGATCGGGATCGCTTCGGTCTTCGCACTCCTCGAACTCGCCTACCTCAAGAGGCGCTTCCTCTTCTCCCGCTGATCTCCTCGCGCGGAACCTTGCGAGAACCCTCGAGCAGACTCGACTCCAAACGGGGCGGCAGACCGCCCATGCGCCAGATGTAAAAATTCCGGATCCCGAGCCCGGATAGCATGCGCACCTTCTGACCCAGACTCTGCGCATCCTCGAACCAGACCACACGCGACCCTCCCGAGTTGTCACGGTAGCGGTACCACGGATTGTCATCACCCGGTGTGCGCTGGATCGTCGCACCTTCCCGCGCCGCAGCTGTTTGTGCCTGCGCATACGTGCGATCAAGCACCCCGCCACCCCCGCCCGCAGGCCAGTCAAAACCGTACGCACCCAGCGCTATGCAGCAGCGATCCCCCGGAATCTCGCCCAATGCATACTCCGCCACCCGCCGCAGAAACCCGAGCGTCGCGACCGGCCCCGGCCCGCTCCATGTGCCGTGCTCCTCATACGCCATCACCCGCACCACATCCGAGGCTCGAGCCAGGCGTGACCAAATATAGCCGTCCCGCCCCGCCTCCGACTTCGCCGGTACCACCACCGCCAAGCTGCGCGAAATCGCATGAAGTCTGCCCCCCAGCGCTTCCACGAACTGCGCATACAGATGCGCATCCACCAGCTGCAAGCCCTCGTAGTCCAGCTCGATTCCAATCACCCCAGGCATACGCGCCAGCTCCACCAGCTTTTCGATGTGCGCCGCTCGAAGGTCCGCCTCACTCAATACCCGCACCACCGTCGCACGGTCCTTCAGGAGTACCCCGCTCTCCGTCTCCACGTCGTTGACCACCGTCAGCCATAGCCGTGAAATCGTCAGCCCCGACCGTAAACCACTCCACCCCGCCGCCGCCTCCCGCGCAAAAGCCTTGTCCAGGCGTGGCAGCCCATCCGCGCCCAGGCGCGCCATGAAGAGTGATACCTCTCCGAACATATTAGGGTTCAACAGGGCATCCCGTCGCCCGCCCTCGACGTCCCATGGGACCAACCAGCCACCTACTCGTAACTCCACCCCGCCCACTGGACGCGCTCCACAAACGATCAAGGCAAAGACAAGCATCATCCCTCTGAACCAATCCATCGCCATCTTCACTCCTGTATCCCGTTCTCTAACGGCCTGGTGATCTCCATGAGGCACATCTCCGGCGGACAGAACATACGGTACTGCGGGCGATAACAGCCGATCCCCGAGGTCACAACCATCACCGTCCGCCCCCGCCTGAATAGTCCGTGATCAAATCTTCGCCCCGTTCGACACGGCACCGTGAGCGCTCCCACCCACGGCAGCCGGATCTGCCCCGCATGCGTGTGCCCGGAAACCATCAGATCCACACCCAAGGCAACCGCCTCCGAGAAATTGTCAGGGGTGTGACTCAATAGAATGCGATAACCCTCCGGCGCAGATTGCGCCAGCGCCCCGAGCGTTCGGTCGCGTACCCACGGCCATTGCGTGCCCAGCAGGATCAACGGCCGCTCCGGAAACGGAATCCCACGCCAGCTGTCCATCAGCATCCCCACCCCGGCCGCTTCCAAATCCTGGACCAGCCCCTCCAAACCACGGCCGTAGTCGTGGTTTCCCATCACCCCATGCACACCCAACGGTGCCCGCAGCCGCGCAAGCTCCGGCAGGAATCGCCCCACATCCACCCCCTCACAGGCGGCAAAATCCCCCGGTAATAAGATCAGATCCGGCCGCAACGCCAGCGCCCGGTCGACACAACACCGAATGTATTCAACCGGCATCGAAGGCGAGAAATGGAAGTCGGACATCAACAGGAGCCGAAACGGCTCAGGTCCGACCGGAAAGCCGGGCAACCCCAGCCGAATTCGTCGAATCCCCAAGTCGAACGTTGTCTCCACCGGCTGACGCCGGCGATCAAGTCGAATCGCACCCGCCTCACAATTCCAGTCCGTCGGCATCGGAGCGTCATGGAGCTTTTCCAAACCGCCCACAGGCTCCACCCATGTCTCACTAACCAATTCGCCCACACGCCCACGCCGCAGCCAGCAATACTCCAACCAATACCCAATCAGCAGCAGCAAGATCCCCCACCCCAGCCCATCCGCCCACCCCGGTTCTAAACCCGGCTTCAGCTGAATCGCCCACAGCTCAAACAGCGCCAGCGTAATCAGAAGACACCAGCCCAGGAACAGCCCGAGGCGGATCCTGTGACGCTGCAACAACAACAGGCGACTCACCCCGCCGAAAAAGAGGTGAGCCACGACCACCAGCAACATCATCCGCGGCCAGGTCAGGACCCAGCAAGCCGGCGAAAGGAGCTCCTCCATCATGTCCCCTGCCCGCCCTGTTGCTCTTCCATCAAAGTGGGCAGCTCGATCTCCTTGCCCTTGTGGATGGCCACGGGGATCGGACCGCTCACCGTGCGCAGGTGCAGGTCCCTCTGCGGGAACGAGATTTCGATTCCTTCCTGGCTAAACGCGCGATTGATCTTCAGGTAAACCCGGTGGCTGACCGGTACGAACAGATCCAGACGCGGAATGAAAATACGCAACTGAAAATTCAGGCTGTTGTCCCCAAACCCCGTGAAAACAACGGCCGGGGCCGGATCGGTCATGATGTCCGGATCCTCTTGAGCAATGCCGGCCAGGATCTCCTCGGCCTTTCCCGTGTCCGAGCCATGGGCGATCCCCACTGGGATCACAATTCGCAGGGTCGTGTCCGTCAGGGTCCAGTTCACCAGCTGGCCGGTGATAAATTCCTTGTTCGGGACGATCAACTCCTTGCGGTCCCAATCCATGATCGTCGTCGCTCGCATCTGGATCCTCGAGACCGACCCGGTGATGTTGTTGATCGTTACGACGTCCCCGACGCGCATGGGCCGCTCGAACAGGATGATCAGGCCCGAGACGAAATTGGCGAAGATCTCCTGTAGCCCGAAACCCAGCCCCAGCGTGATCGCCGCAGCCAGCCATTGCACGTCCGACCATCCAATCCCCAGGATCTGACAAAATACGATGATTCCAACAATCGTGACAAAATACCGCGACAGCGTCGTGATCGCATAACGCGCCCCGCCATCGAGTGGTAATCGCCGCAACAAGCTGATCTCCATCAGACCCGGTATATTGCGCGTGGCACCGATCGTCCCCAGGATCACGAGAATAACCAGGGCGAGATCCGCCATCGTCACCGGCACCTCCACCGGGACCTTGACCATCGTCACCTCGCCACTCGCTTCTCCACTCGGTACTTCTTGAACCTGCTCGGTCCAGTAGCTCCAAACCCGCTGCTCCTCTAAGATCCGCAACGCCGGTAAGACGTCGTCCCAGGTCACCCACATCCCTACCAGGAGCGCGAAGACCGTGAACGTGTGCACCAGTTTCCTGGATTGGATGCTGATCTGTGAGAGATCCATCGCCGGGAAATCCGCCTGCCCTGTCTGGTCTCCCAGCACCACAGCGCTTTGAATCTGTGGGCCCGGCGTGACCGCACCCTGCGTTTCCTTCCGGTGCATCGCGAGCGTCCGCTGGGCGATCAATAGCCAACGCATCAGCAAGGCGCGTACAACCACCACGCCAATGACCCAGCAATACATCTCCAGCAGCTGAACCTGAAGCTGCAGGCTCGTGTAGAAAAAGCCGATCGCGGGAAGTACGGCAAGCCCGAGCATCCCCAGCAACAGCAGAGAGATCCAGCCTCTGCGCCATCGTATCAGCCACACATCGCCGTACCGCGCGTAGGCCGACCTGAAGACCCCCTTCTCAGGGTGAAGCACACGCCAAAGCAGTGCAGAGAAGACCAGCATCCCGATCATCATGGTCAGCCGCCCGACCGTGGAGAGATAGCGCTCATCCATGCCGGCAAAGCTGACCATGTTGACGATGAAATAGACCGGTAACACGAACGCATTGCATATGCTCAGCAGCCGCCGCATCTGAGGACAATCCATCGCACGCCAACGGAAATGATCCTGCGCCAGGCCCTCCACTCGGAACAGCTCACGCGTGAGATTCGACGTCGCATAGATCGCGCCCGCATACAGCAATCCAGACCCTACCGCCACCGGAAAGACCTCCTGTCCGGTCGATAGACTCAAGCGCCAACCCAGGAACAAAAAGATCAAGGGCCCCGCAAGCCCCAGCGGAATCGCAATGGCAAATGCACTCAAGGTCAATGCAAAACTGTCCGTGGAGGCGCGACGCACCTGCTGGTGAATCGTCCGCAACCGCCGCATGAACAGCGGACGCAGGCCCCATACCACCAGCAACAGCATCAACCCGAGCGTCACCGGTAATGGCCCCGCTTTCGCATCCGCAATCAGGACCCGACCCGTCTGTTTCCACTGGTCCGGATCCGTCAGGTCAGCAATGGCACCGGGCAGCTCAGTCAAATCATCCTTGGAAACAGGAGGTATGCTCCGGGTCCACAAAATGCGCTCCATGATGAACTGCCGGAATTCCGCAACCTGAGAAATGTACCCGTCCATCTCCAACTCAAACGGCAGCAGGACGTCCCTGACCAAAATGTCATAGTCGCGAATCAGCGATCCTAAATATTCGCTCTGACTCGTCAGCTGCTGGCGTAGATTCTCCGAGACCTCCTCCGCAGGTCGCTGCAACATCGACTCCGCAATCGCCAGCTCATCTCGTAACTCGATCATCCGAACCTGGATCTGGTAGGTATCGTCCTGCAACAGACGCGCCTGCCGCTTCAATACCCTCAGCGACGGAAGATTCGATACCTCGTTTCGTAGAAACTGTCCGACCACGTCGTTGAACCCGACCAACTCGACACGAATGCGTGCCTGTGCCAGGCTCTCTGTCAGAGTCGCTACACGCGCCCGAATCTCCTGTTGCCGGCGTTCATATCCCTGGCGGCGCGACTGCAGATCGGCACGCTCCTTGGTCAGCTCCTGATTGTGCTCGATCGCCTGAACAACAGCCGGGGCACTGTCGGCACTCTGCCGCTCAGCCTGCCTGGCCTGCGCCTGTTGCTGTTCAATTTCACGTTGCCGCGCTGCCTGCAGTTCGCGCTCCCAACCCGTCCGCGTCAATTCCGCTACCCGCAACCTGCGCTGCGCCTGCTGGGGCCGTAATTTGATCAGTTCCCGGCGGGCATCGTAGCTCGCCAATTCCTGCTGCAGGAAATAGACGCGACTGCGTAACTCTTCGATCTGCGCCGCGGTCAGGATCTGCGGTCCCGTCCACTCTCCCGGTACAGCCGGTAAGACCGCCGCCCTCGCCTCCATCTCGGCCAGTTGCGCCTTCGCCTCGACCAGCTCCTCCGGTAACGTCGCCAGGCGCTTCTCCCGCTGAGTATTCTCCTTGTCTATCTCCTCCGCCGCCTTCTTCAACGCATCATACTCAGCCTGCGCAACCCGCAAATACTGCTCCAATTGTTCGATCGATGCGCCATCTGGGACCTCGATCGGCACTTGGTCCGGGGCCGGCGTGGCCAGCTCATCCTGGATGACCTTTACGAGCGCAGGCGCTTCCGCCCGCAACTTTTTGAAGGCTGCCGCCTGCGCGCGGGAATCAACAGCCCTGATCAAGGCCGACTGCGCGTCCTTCAGAAACTTGAGTCGGGTCTCCTCCTCGGCACTCCGCTCCGACTTCCCCTCCAAGACCCCGATTTCCTGCGCTAGTTTCAGCGTGGTGACCAGCGAAGGCGCCGGTTCCTCATCCGCAGCCTGTGCCGCGGCACCGCCTCCGTTCCCACCCCCAGCCGTCCCATTTGTGCCGACGACAACACCCGCCTCGGGCGTGACCGACCAGGCCATCGATGCGCCCAGCATCCACACACCCAACCAAATCCCAATTCGCCATCCATTCGCCTGCGACCTGTCTGTCATCGAACTCCCCCGTACCATGCAATCCCACGCCGCGCCCGCTACACGTCCCGCCCCAAACCCCATGCTCACCTCCCACACCCGCCGGTCCACGCCTCCGTCAACAGCCCTGCACATACCTCCGCACCGTCCGACCGAACCGGACGCACACCCGATTCCAAGGCGAATCCCGCCTCTAGATAGGGCCTCAATGCCCTTCCCTCCAGGAGGACCTCCGGCGCCAACGCGATCGCCCCACCCCAGGCATCCAACTCCCGAGAAATGGCGCTGCTCTCCAAAAAGTCAGACCGATGCGCGTACACAATCGGTACCCCGTCTGCCATGCACTCGCCCGCTATCCCATACCCCGCCTTCGCAAGGACCAAATCCATCGATGGAACCACGTCCGCCGGATGGACACAGTCCGATGGCAGGACATGGATGTTCCCGAGCACCGGTGCCCCGGGCGGCAGCGCGTAGAACAGGAATGCGCAGTCCTCATTCAACGCCACCTGCGCCCAAAACGCCGGGGGCAACATGACCGGTCCAGCATAAAAGAGGACGAGTCTCTTGTCGACCCCGAGCCCCAGCCGGGCCCGTATCTCAGCCGCTCGATTGCGCCCCTTGCGCGCGACCAAGGGGACCCGCTCCTGCCGTGCCAGCCAGTCCATCGGCAGGTTCATCGGCGGCACCAGCACACGCGCCGCATGGCTGTACTCCAACCGCAATTGCGCCAATGCCTCGTCACCCCCGGCAAGCCCATCCAGCAACGGCTTATAGATGTCGTACCACGTGAAGTTCGAGAGGATCACCCCCGGCACGCCCATCCGATGCGCTAGCCACAGCGGAAACGCGGCCACGTCCGTCAGCAATACGTCCGGAGCGAGCGCCTCCAAGACCCGCAACCAGCGTCCCTCCTCCCGCCGGTTCCGCGCCTGAACCGCGCGATAGGCATCCAGCGTCAAAACCGCATCCACGGAGTGATCGCCCGGTCTGTGAATCGTGCCGCAGTCAAACGCACCGGCGATCTGCTCGAACGGGGCCGACCCCTGCTCCCGTAGAAACGCCTCCGGCACATCGGAGATCACCGTGACCCGCGCCCCGACGCCGGCCAGGGCCTGGATCACCTGCGCACAACGCACCGCATGCCCACGCCCGTGGGCGGTTATGAAATAGGCGATATGCAGACTCTCTGACATGCTCTGGACCGTCCGTGGTTGCTTGATTTTCTGGGGTACAATCCGCTCCAGCCTTTTCACACAGGTCGACGGCTGCTACAACAACAACCGTACACAAACCAGTCTTCTTCACTTCGTGAACCCGATTTCTCGGAGGATTTCATGGCAACGGATCGACTATTGGCTTTTGACCTCGGCGCAAGCAGCGGCCGCGCCCTCATCGGTACCTTCCACGACCAACGCATCGAACTCCAGGAGGTCCATCGCTTCGTCAACCGTCCCGTCCAATGCCTCGGCCGCCTGCACTGGGATACCGGCTTTCTCTGGGAAGAACTCAAGACCGGCCTGCGCAACGCCGTCCGCGACTACGGCAAGGTCCGCGCCCTCGGCGTCGATACCTGGGGCGTCGATATCGGCTTGATCGGCCGCGGCGGCGGCCTGGTCGGAGTCCCATTCCACTACAGAGACGAACGTAACCCCGCCGCTATGGAGGCGGTCTTCAATAAGCTCGGCAAAGAACCCCTCTTCCAGCGCACCGGCCTTCAATTCCTCCCGTTCAATACCCTCTTTCAACTCTATGCCATGGTCGAAGACCAGGCGCCCCAGCTCCAGGCAACCGATAAGATCCTCTGGATCGCCGATCTCCTGCACTACTGGTTCACAGGCAGAATCGCCGCCGAGTACACCCTCGCCTCCACCGGCCAGATGCTCGATCCGCGCACCCGCGACTGGGCCTATGACGTCCTCGATAGCCTCGGCATCCCACGCCATATCCTCCCCGAAATCGTTCAGCCCGGCACCATCCTCGGCTCCCTCACGCAGGACCTGCAAAAGGAACTCGCCGGCTATGACCTCGCCGATACCCTCGTCGTCACCCCCGCAACCCATGACACCGGCGCCGCCGTCGCAGCCGTCCCCGGCCGGGGCGATGACTGGGTATACCTCAGCTCCGGCACCTGGTCGCTCATGGGCGTCGAACTCGCCGAGCCGCGGATCGATGCCGCCGCTCTCCAGAATAACTTCACCAACGAAGGCGGCGTCGAAGGCACCATCCGCTTCCTGAAAAACATCGCCGGCCTCTGGCTCGTTCAGGAATGCCGACGGTACTGGGCTGAAGCCGGTCACGAATTCTCATTCGGACAACTCGTCTCCATGGCACGCGAAGCCCCAGCCTTCCGCTGCCTCGTCAACCCTGACCACCCTAGCTTCCTCGCTCCCGGTCAGATGCCGGCCAAGATCACCGATCTCTGCCGACAATCCGCACAGCCCACCCCCGAAAACGAAGGCCAAACCATTCGCTGCGCACTCGAAAGCCTCGCCCTGCGCTATCGCCAAGTCCTCGAACAACTCGAGCAGACCCTCGGCCGCACCTACAGCACCATCCATATCGTCGGCGGCGGCACCCAAAATAAACTCCTCTGCCAGTTCACCGCCGACGCCACCGGCCGCGAAGTCGTCGCCGGTCCCGTGGAGGCGACCGCCCTCGGAAACCTCATCGTGCAGGCCAGCGCCCTCGGTATCATCACCGGCGGCCGCGCCGAGGCCAGAGAGTGGATCCGGCACAGCTTCCCGGTCGAAAACTATACCCCCAATCGCAGCACCACCGCCGATTGGAACAGCGCATTCCAACGATTCCTCGATCTGGCATGACCCCGAAACAGCCATCCCAGGAGGCAACCTCCGCCCGACAGCTCGCCGCCGCCCTCGGCGGCGAGCCGCATTGGCTCGTCCGTGTGCCGGGCCGCGTCGACCTGCTCGGCTCACATACCGATTACAACCACCTCCCGGTTCTCGCCTGCTGCCTCGCCGCCCAGTCCATCCTCGCCGCGGCCAGGCCCACACACACACGCGAGGTCATCGCACATAACCTCCAAACCATCTATCCCACCGCCCGTTTCGAACTCCCACACCCGCATCCCCTCCAGCCAGGCCCCGCCGGGCACTGGGAAAACTACCTCAAGGCCGGTGTCCAGGGCGCCCTCGACCAGTACCGCCTCTCCCCTTCCGCCACCGGTTGGGAGGCCGTCTTTCAATCCAGCATTCCAGCCGGCGCAGGCCTCTCTTCCAGTTCCGCACTCGTCATCGCCGCGGCCATGCTCACCGAGGCCGTCAACGGCCTCCCCTGCGATCCCGCCACCCTGGCCGCGTATCTCCCCAGTGCAGAACGCTTCGTCGGCACCCAGGGCGGCGCCCTCGACCATACCACCATCCTCCGCGCACAGGCTGAACACCTCCTGCATATCGCCTTCGCACCACCCGGCCTCCAGCATATCCCCTTCCCGGCAGAGGCCACCCTGGCCATCTGCCACTGCGGACAAACCGCCGAGAAGACAGGCTCCGCCCGCAGCCACTACAACCAGCGCGTCGCCGATTGCAACATCGCCACCCTTTTCCTCCGCCTTAACCTGGAACCCGATTGCTCCCCCTGGGACCTCCTGCGCGACCCGGGCAAGGTCGGCGACCTCATCCAACGCCTGCACATCGCCCCCGCAAAGGCTGCTGAACGCGCGCGCGAGTGCGTACCCTCATCGCTAGCATCACCAGAGGCGATCGCTCAGGCCATCCGAATGCCGCTCTCCGCCACGCTCTCCGCACCGCTGCTCCGTCCGAACGGACACCCCATCGAGTTCGCCACACTCCATCCACGCGACCGCATCGTTCACGTCCTGCAGGAAGCCGAGCGCGTCCATCAGGCCGCAGACGCCTTCCGCGCCCTCGACCTCCAACGCGCCGGCAGCCTCATGACCGAATCCTACCAGTCAGCACGAACCCTCTACGACATCTCCACCCCCGCCCTCGACCAGCTGATCACCGCCGGCCTGCAGGCCGGCGCCCTCGGCGGGCGTATCGCCGGCGCCGGGTTCGGCGGCTGCGCCCTCTTCCTACTCCCCACCGGCGCATTCCCCACTTGGAAAGAGGCGGTCCTTGCCAACGCCCCAAACGCAGGCCCATGCTGGGAAGCCACCCCCGGTCCACCAGCACAAATAACCCCGAATCCGACCCAATAAACCCCACCAGGACAAGCTAGAGCGCACCATCGCAATCCAAACTCCCCACTCCACCGCCCACTGCCCCCCACCCATCCAATGCGCGTCGCCATTTCCAATATCCGCCTCCTGGCTCGAGACCTTCGCGGATTGTTCGATCCCGTCGATGCCCTCGCGCTGGTCGGTAAGCGCCTCTACAAAGGCTCCATTCGGCGCGCCATCCGGCTGATTCCGATCATCTACGGCTCCTGGTACCTCGCTGATAAGCTCACACCATTCCAGATCAGCCCCGGGATCGCTCGATGCCTGGCCATCCTAGTCCTGCTGCTGCCCCTGATCGGACTCGGATTGCGGAAGTTCGCTGAACGTATCACCCAAGGCCTGATCATCGAAGCCGAAGCCTCCGGCGTGAACCTCACCGAGGACATCAAAAAGACACATACACGCGAACACCTCCAGACCCTGTGGACCCGCGTCTTCGCACCCGAAGCACGCCTGCTTTACGGCGATGCCGCCGGCGTGCAATCGGACCAGCAGCACACCGCCATCTCGAACTCCCTGCGGACCCACCTGAACAACCTGCCGGATCCTATCCTCTCCTACCTGAGCGGCTCGAAAGGCACGGAACGGAAAGAAGAACTGATCCTCCAGATGGTCGAGCACCTCCACGCCATGCGCCCCGTCCAGCAGGGTGCCCTGGAGACCAGCCAGGCACAGTTCCTCAGCAGCGCCCTCTACGCCGTGGCTGCACCCATGCCACAGATCGAGCAGGAGGCCGTCGTCGGATTCCCCCTCGGCCTCTACGAGGATTGGCTCGATGGCGCACTCCTGCACGAAACCGATATGAAGCTCTATGAGCAGTTCCGCGGACACCCCGACCTGCGCTACGCCCGCAGCGTTGTGCGGACCTCCCTTCGAGACCGAATGACCCTCTCCATCCAAAGCACCTCGGCCCGGCGCTGGTTCCAATTCGCCTGCCGCTCCATCACCCGCGAAGTCGGCAAAAACGTTCGCCACCTCAATGACCATTGCCGGACCAATATCTTCGATGCCGGCGCCATCCTCTGGCCCACCGTCGGCGTGGAACAGGCCATCGCAAGCCAGGTCCCGCCCGAGGCCGTACTCGCCTGGCGCCAGGCATTGATCCATTTCGTCACCAAGATGCTGCGCGACCTGGACGAGGACGCCGAACGACTCATCCGCCGGATGCACCTCTTCAGTTTTCGGGCGGCTACAGAACTCCGCATCGGTTTCGATCCCGAATACGCCGCCGGTCTCCTGGGCTATAACCTCGCCAGCGATTGCAAGACCCTTCGGATCACCGGCTCCTGGATCGATGAACAATCCCGGCGCGCACGCAAACTGTTCGACCAGGGCGATGCAATCTGGAGAGCATGGAAACAGGACTACCATCTGCTCAATCAAGTCCCGATCATGGAGCGCCGTGCCCTGCGTATCGCAGCGCATACCGGCGGCTGGGGCATGCGTGAAGCCTTGAGCGGGAAGAAGGCATCCCCACGCCTCCTGCACGAGGCCGTAGCCCGCGTGCGCCAGGAGTCGCCCAGGATCAACCGCAGCCTCCTCAACCTTCGGATCCACCACCAGCTGACGATCTTCCAGATTCAGGAATACCGGCGACACGTGCACTTCCTGGTCCAACGAGCTCTCGGCAACAAAGCCCCCGAACCCTTCCCCAATGACCCAACCCACGATACCCTGGATGCTTGATTCCAGCCCCAAACTAACTTGCATTCACACCAACCGGGGCTATTCTTCCAATCGTCTCCGGGCCCCTTTCCAGAGCCCATCATAGACCGTCACCGGCCCCGTAGCTCAGGTGGATAGAGCAGCGGTTTCCTAAACCGCGTGTCGGAGGTTCGAGTCCTCCCGGGGTCACCATCTCCTTATGGCTCCACCCCCTTTTGATCCTTAAATCGAAATCGAAATCGAAATCGAAATCGGTATCGAAATCGAAATGGCCGGGGACGGGCCTCCCGCAGAGATCGCAGAGGGCGCAGAGCGGTGTCGAGAAGGGGAAATGCAGATCCGTCGAATCCGCTTTCTGCAACCCCCTTGGTCTGCCAAAAACGAATCCCCCAAAAGGTAGCGAGAGGCCATTGCCCCTACCCACCCCCAAGGCCAAGTCGATAACGCCACCGCGTCCTCTGCGCCCTCTGCGGGAAACTCTCCCAATCCGGATGAATGAGGTCGGCTGGATGACCTTACAGCGCAACAGACGTTTGCGGATCGATAAAATAGACCCCCAGAAATGGACCGACGTGAGACACCGTATGCTCACCCATTTCAAAAATCCGGTATTGAGTGGTTTCGTTCAATCCCGCGAAAGGATTCATAACAACCGCACAGCACCCACCGGTGCCTTCGCCCCAGAATACGATCGGCTTCCGGTGCTCCTGCTGGTTAATAATATTGAATTGCCCGGGATTGCCGAATCCTAACCTGCTTACTTCACTGCTTCCATTCGCACCCTTCACAGGCTCGTCACCATCGAAATATCCCGAAAATTCCTGACCGCCTACCGTGTAGTGGAAGACCGGGTAACGCAGCGAAACATCGATGCGATTCCGAATCCTGCTCAGCATCCAGGCACCGGCAAAACCGCCATTGTGACCAGGCGCAGCGCCATCACTCCAGCCCGGTCCGTCCCCGACCGATTGGGGGTGCGCGGGATTGTCCGGATCATACTGCTCTATTTCACCACCGGTCGGCTGCCACTTGTTCTTCCAATCTGCCGCGCCACCGATGTGAGCGAGACCGAAATTGTGCATATCGGTGCCGTACGGAGCATTGTCGTTCCAGGACAGATAGTAGTCTCCGATCAGCAGGGAGATGAAGGTCTCAAACTTCAGCTGCTCAAATGAGCCTTCACATCTTGCGACCCGAATCAGATCGCCGTTTTCAAAGGGAAGCCGCTGCCAGACCCCATGCCGTTCCACCAGACTCCCGATCCCCTCGAATGCCGTCCATCCAAACGTCGCAACACGACGATCCGGCATGGCAATGTACTGACGCTCGAGGTTTGCGATGTGACCATAGAGCCGTTTGCCCTCCAACAGGCGGGAGATGCCATCGAGGTAACCGCCGACCAATCGGTGCCTGTACTCAAATGCCGCTTCCGTGAAATATCGGCTTTCACTCGAATCCGGACCAATCTTCCGGGCGTTTTCGACACTGCTCATCAGCTCTCGCTTTTCGTCGAAACTCGCGAACGTGTTCAGCTCGTTTCCATATCCGTAAAGATTGGCAAAATAGTCGGAAACGAGATCCGTGTCGTTTGGGCTCGAGACGTTGTCACGCTCTACCTGGATCTCATAGATTTTCCGGTATATTTCCTCGACCGCGTCGAAGGGGACTCCATTCTCACAAATTTCCGCAGCCGTCACACTCCCTCTGCGAGCCCATCCCAAGTAGATTCGTTCCGCCTCCTCATCAACACTACCGAAGTAACTGGCATAGAGGCGCCCCCCTTCCAATGACTGCACGGCACCACTGTTGTTTGTGATCTCGAAACGGAACACCCCATTTCCCGGAATGCTACAGGCGAGGTCAACACCAGCAGGCAAACCGGTCGAATATCCTTTGTGAATGCTGATGATTGAATTGGGCGTGGCATTCACAGCTTCCGCATCGAATGTGATCGATTGTCCGGGTTCGAGCACATCGCTGAATTCAGCATCCACTCTCCCCTTCGGATACGCTCGAAGGGTCGTCCATGTGCGGTTGTACGGAACATGGTTGTTGTTCACGTCCTCATATACCGCCTGGATGTATTGCCCTTGTTCCACAATCCGTTCGGCGGGAATGCCCGCTACACGTTTTGTGATTCCGAATACCTTGCCCTGCGGGAGCGCGAGATCACACTGTGTCTCCTGATACTGCGGATACCATGTTGCGCCTCGGATATCATCGGGCAACCGGACTTCGCCGCTCGGTTCCGGATTGGTATCGCGTATCTCCAGAATGACATATTCCGAAGCCGCCGTGTGGTCCTGGTAGGTGTCGGGATTCATGATAATCTCCCACCAGTCAGAGAAAAGCTCAGCGGACGTCCGAGCCTTTTCCGGATTGATATAGTAAAGATAGAAGGTGTGATTGCCCTCCGGCAGTCTCAGCCCGGTCGTCGAAAGCGCTTTGCGCTCGTCGGAAGAAACAGGAATCATAAGCGCGTTCATGAGCCAAGCGCATGTCTCGTTCTTCTCGTTGAAACTCGGCTTGGTTTCGGGAAAATCCAGCTTCACACGACCGTCCGCAGTGATGGAAGCTATGAAATCCATCCCGTTGATGATCCTGAATGTCTGCCCGTGAGTGGTCACCTCTTTGACACCCATCCTGCAGGTCAATTCGACCTCCGCTGAATACCCCGGCACAAGCTCACTCACCCAAAACAACGAGACGAGAAACAGCACCCAAAATGTTCTTCCAAACTGATTCACTACCACTGTCCCACCCCTTTACAATAAAGTACTTAACGTCTGCCTCTTCCCTACATTGGAGTTATTGCAAGATCTGTCAATGCCCTCGAAATCGAAGCGCAGCCCCGCTCCCAAATAAGTTAGGACCAGAGCATCGACCCTACCCACACCCATGCCCAGGTCGAAAACGCCACCGCGTTCTCTGCGGCCTCTGCGGGAGGCTCTCAAATTGATCCCCAAGCCCGGTACCGTTTCTGGCAACAGCAGAGCCTCCGGCACCCGTGCGCCTGTCGAATCAAGGCCCTCTTTCTCCTTCTTTGTCGGTGCGATCGGGGATAGAATCAGGGGATGAACTCACCCTGGTCAATGATGAGAGGTTAGCAGCCGAATGAAACGTATTCCCAAAATCATCCTCCTCGCAATTATCGCACTCAGCCTATTGCCCGGTTGCCAGACGCTCCGGGTTACCGACCCGGAATTGGCCCGGATCGATACAGTCGTCAACGACGAGATCAATGCAGGGCACATCCCCGGCGCGGTCGTGCTCGTGGCCCAATCGGACACCATTCTCTACCACAAAGCATTCGGCGAGGCAGTCGCCGAACCGTTCCGGGCGCCCATGCGGAAAGAAACAGTCTTCGACCTTGCGTCGCTGACCAAACCCATCGCTACGGCCACCGCCGTCATGATCCTGGTCGACCGACATGAATTGGCACTGGATGACCACGTCGCCGATTACCTTCCAGCCTTTGCCGAGGGCGACAAGGAGGAGGTTCAAATCCAGCACCTCCTCGCCCATACCTCAGGCCTGCCGGCTTACACCAATGCCAATCAACTGAAGACTGAATTCGGAGATCCATGCCCCGAAGAGGTGATCAACAAAATCTGCTCACTCGATGCCATGTCCGCCCCTGGCGAAACCTTCCGCTACAGCTGCCTCGGCTACATCACGCTGGCTGAGATCGTAAAAGTCGTGAGCGGAAAGGATATCGCCACCTTCTCCCACGAGAACTTGTTCAAACCGCTTGGCATGCGGAACACCAGGTACAATCCCCCTGCCGGCTGGACCAGGAACATCGCGGCTACTGAAATTGTGAATGATGAGCTCCTGCGCGGAAGAGTACACGATCCACTCGCACAATTGAGGGACGGAATCAGCGGCAACGCAGGTCTTTTCTCCAACGCCTCAGACCTCTACATCTTCAATCGGATGCTGCTCAAAAACGGCGTGTGGAAAGGCACCCAGATCCTCAGCCCGGAGTCAGTCCAAAAAATGATCACTCCTCAGTCGCACGGCCGCGCTTTCGGGTTTGATGTGCTTTCCGCCTATTCCTGGCTCAAAGGCCCGTACGCGTCAGATAAAGCCTTCTCCCACAGCGGCTACACCGGAACCAGTATCGTCTGTGACCCCGAAACCGAGACCCAACTCATCATCCTGACCAACCGTGCCCATCCGGATGATGGTGGTAGCGTCAAAACGGTTCGCGAGAAGCTTGCCGAAATCGTCTTTTCAGCCGGCAAGAGCTCAACCGCTGCTGTGCAAGAATAATGGCGCGCGTGAGCGGAAAGACGGTTTCCCAGTCGGGTGACCCGTGGGCCGACAAGCCATGGGGAGCCCGACTTACTTCCCCGACCACACAACCGATGGGCAATACACGGTCGAGCTAGAGGTCGTCCGAAAAGGTAGCCGCATTCTCAACCTGACCTCCCCATCCGGA
>CALLYA010000576.1 GCA_937875495.1 uncultured Verrucomicrobiota bacterium | reverse complement strand
CCGGCGTGGGGGGTGTGGGATATGGAAGGCGACGGCATGGCGAAGGAGGACCGTGGGGTGGACGCCGACGGCGAAGAGGCGGCGCCCGAGGTCGTCGTCTTCCTGACCCCAGCCATGGAACTCCTCGTCGAAGCCGTTGACCTGGAGGAGATCGACACGGAATGCGGCGAAGTTACAGGATCGCAGTTTCGGTTTGGTCTTGATTCCGACCCCTGCCCGGCGCAGGAGGGCATAGACGCAGAACTTGCGGTGGCGGCGGATGAGATCGCGATACTGGCGGGTGCTGCAGAGGCATTCGAAGGTGCCGTCGGCGATCTGTTGGGGGGTCAGGCTCTGGGCGGCATCCGGCGGAAGATCCAGGATGCGACCGATTCCGAAACGTCCGGGACCGGTGTGGCGAGCGTAGGTTGCGAGCCAATCCGCTCTGGGGAGGGTGTCTTGATCGAGGAAGGTCAGCAGGTCGGACCGGCTGTGGTGGATGGCGTTATTGCGGCTACGCGCGGCTCGGAAGCCCTGATCCGGCTGGAAGACATGGATCAAGGGAAAGGGCAGATCCGGGGCGAGCCTGCGCAGGGCATCGAGGGTGGGGGGGGCGGAGCCGTCGTCAGCGATAATGACTTCGTCCGGCAATTGGCTTTGGCGTGCCAAAGCGAGCAAGACCAGTCGGAGGGTATTCGGCTGATTGAAGGTCGTAAGGATGGTGGAGACGGAAGGAGCCATGCGATTGGACCTCACCGGGGCCTCGGGCTTGCTTGGGATCGGCGGGAGGGGATCCGGTTACAGGTTGGCCTCTTTCGCTGATTTCGGGGTGATCTTACGGATCCGGAACTTCCCGTGTCCGTCCTGTCCGAGTGGCAGTTCAATGATACTGCCTTGGGAGAGGCCGAGAATGGCCTGTCCGACCTCGGTCTTGTAGGAGAGGATTCCCTGGCTTGGGTCGCTGTCCCATGCCCCGAGGATGTGATAGGTGCGGATATCTTCCGGAGAATCGACGGCCTGCAATTCGACGAGGGTACCCATGGCGACGACGTCACCGATGGCACCTTCGAAGTCGGAGACGCGTGCGCGATCCAGGTCCAAGGAGAGATCGGTTTTGCGGCGCATGAGGACGCCTTGCATCTCCTTTGCGGCTTTGAATTCGTGGTTTTCCCGAAGGTCGCCGTAGCTGCGCGCGACAGCGATTTCCTTACTGTTTTCGGGGATCTGCCGTTGGACGAGGTCATCGAGTTCGGCCTTACGCCGCTGATAGCTGACGGTGGAGACGTAGAGAAAGGTGGGCTCGGCCTCTTTATCGCGGTTGGCGGTGCCTGTGAGATCGGTCTTCAGGGTGGGGAACTTGCGGACAATGTGTCCGAGGAGCGATTGCCGGTCGAGGGGCCGCAATGCGGAGGAGTTTTGAATGAGGCGGACGATTTCCTGTGCCTCGGAGGGAGAGAGTCCTTCGATCAGGCCTTGGAGTGCGGGGCCTGAGATGGCGTCGTAGAGTCGTTTTTGGCCGCGGGGGGCGGGTCCGTCGTGGAGTGTGCCGGCCTGGAGCACACGCAGGCTGGCCTGGAAGAGTTCGGTCCCGGAGATACTGCCGAAGAGCGGGTGGTCGGGGCGATAGTTACGGACGATGGCGAGGAGGGTTTCGGGGGAGACCTCGTTTTGGCGGATGATGGAGAGGAGTCGAGTGGCGAGGTGATCGGGGACGGCATCGCTGCATGCGGTTTCCAGGATCGTCTCAAACGCTTGAGCTCCGAGGAGGGGGACGAGCTCCAGGCACTGGTCGAGCCACAGGTCGGGCCTGAGGATGCTGAGGCGTTGGAGGATTCGTCGGCGCAGGCTGCTGTTGACGCCGTCGATGAGATCGGCCAGGGCGTCGCCTTCCAGATCGAGGAGATACTGGTTCTCGTTGAGGACCTCGGCCTCTTGCTCGGTTGCGTGCGTCAGCTGATGCATCTCGAGGAGCTGATTCGCGAAAATGAGCGCCTGAAAGGTGAGTGCGGCATCCTTCTTTTTGTGGTGAGCGACTCTCTGTGCGAGGTCGGAGATCACCCGGCTGAGCTTTTGGTGCTGGCCGACGACCTGGTTAGGATTGGATTCGACGGTGCGGATAAAGCTCTCGATAGCCTTGAGTTTATCGCCGAAGCTGGCGGTATTGAAGTATACGGAATCGAGCCTGTCGGCCTCGCTTGATGCGGCTGCCTGGAAGGAGATGGCTTGGGTTTTGCGGGTGGGCGCGTCGAATCGCGGGTCTTTGCGCAGTTCCGCGCGGCAGGTGGCCCACCACTTCTTCCAATCCGCGGGGGTCAGGGTACCGTTGCCGACGAGCTGCTCCTCGAGCCACGCGGGGGTAGGCCCGGGCTGTCCGGGTTGAAGGACCGATTCGACGATGGCAAGGGGGCGCTCCCAGGCGAGTCGGGCAAGTCCGTCCGGATCGAGCATGCGCATGGCGGCCAGGTGTGTCTTGGGCAGGATCTTGAGGCTGTCGACAGCGAAACTGATTTTTAGTTCGTGACTCGGCTTGCCCTCGAAGTCGACGACGATGCGGTCGGCCAGGGCGTGGAGTTCCCGAATGATGCCGTAGCCCCAGCTGCGGTGGTGACACGCCTGGTTCGGGACGAACTGAAGGATAACGAGTGCTCGATCGAGCTTGGCTTCGAGGGTCACCTTGGAATCGGCGAGGCGGGTGGCTTCCAGGAGATGGGCATTGCCGGCGTGATTGGCGAAAGCGGCTTCAATGGTTGTCTTCGCGCATTTCTGGAGTTCCTGGTCCTTGGGATCGATCGCGACGCCGATTTTGAGTGCGGAGAGGGCGGCTTCGATCTGGCCGTTTTCGCGCCAGGCATCCGCGATCAGGCTGACGGCGGCGACGGTAGCCATTTCGGCATTGGGTGCAAGCTTTTGGAGCAAGGGGAGTGCGGACTCTCCGTGCTCCGACAGGGCCGAGGCGTGCTCGATCCAGAGGTCGATGGCCTTGTCGGCCGGTTCTTGGAGTAGACGTTGTTGCAATTCGTTCCAATCGGATTCAGTCATGGCCAGCACACGCGGTGTAATGAGGGTGTATATTCGACCCGAACGAGCGAACGCAGGGGACCAGGCGAAAGCGGGGAGAACGCCACCAGAAACTAAGAAAGAGCATGATCCTCAACAAACCCGGCATTCGAAATCGAATACGAGATTTGGGTTCCATTTCTCGCTGCAAATTGGGGTTTATCAGATTGCTTCGAAACTCCGGGAAACGCAACTTTGTCGGGGGATGTGCACCGAGGTTTTTTTCAAAGTCTGCAACGATTGAAGGCGGTGAGGCGACGTGAGCAAACAATCTGCACGTGCGGTGGCCTGGGGCGCGCTCAAGTATTGGGACGTTCGTGGGGGACACCTGTCGGATGTGTTATCGAGGGCGTTGACGGGGATTGACATGGCGCCGAACGATCGGCGGATGTGCCAGGAACTGGTGTTTGGGGTGGTCCGTTGGCAGCGGTGGCTGGATCATGTTGCGGCGGGGTATATGACCAAGAAGCCGGGGTTGCCGCTGAGGAACCTGATTCGGCTCGGCGCGTATCAGCTGCTGTTCATGGATGCCGCGATGCCGGTGCATGCGGCGGTGCACGAGACGGTTGGTGTGGCGCGCGAGGTCGGATTGGGTCGTCTTTCGGGTGTGACCAATGCGGTTTTGCGGAAGATTGCGGCTTCGGTCGAGGATTGGTCAAATCGGCGGAGGTCGCTGGAGACAACGGATCCCGGGTTGGCGCTGTCGCATCCCGACCTGCTGGTGGATCGGTGGAGGAGTTGGATGCCGGAGGACCGAGTCCTAGCGCTGATGCGAGCGAACAACGAGTCGGCGGCGGTCTTTCTTCGGATCAACACGTTACGTGTGGCGCCCGAGGAGGCGCATGCCGCTTTATTGGGTGAGGGGATACCGTTTGAAGGATTTGGACGGCATGCCTTGGTGATCCGGCTGGGGCGTGGTTTTGGGGTATTGGAGGATCTTCCAGGGTTTTTTGACGGCTGGTTTTACGTGCAGGACCCGAGCACGCTGGAGCCGGTGGACGTGTTGGATCCGCGTCCGGGGGAGAAGGTGCTGGATCTCTGTTCTGCGCCTGGGGGCAAGACGACCTACATGGCGCAGATGATGGAGGATCGTGGGGAGATCGTGGCGGTGGATGTGGATGCACGGCGGCTGGACCGTCTCCGGCAGAATTGCGAACGGCTCGGGGTGAATTGCGTGCAACCGCTGTTGTGGGACCCGCATGCGGATGCGCTGACGGATTTGCTGGACGAGCAGCGATTCGATGCGGTCTTGGTGGATGTCCCCTGTTCGAACACCGGTGTGATTCGGCGTCGGCCGGAGGTGCGTTGGCGGCTGGAGGCGTCGAGTTGGGACGACTTGGAGCAGACGCAGACGCGGCTGTTGCAATTGGCGGCGGACCAGGTACGTCCGGGGGGGCGGCTGGTTTACTCGACCTGTTCGGTGGAATGGGAGGAGAACCAGGGGCGGGTGGAGGCCTTCCTCAGAAAACAGGCTCGTTGGAGGAAGATGGATTCAAAGCTTGTTTCTGGTTGGGAAAATGGGCATGACAGTGGTTTTTACTGCTGTCTGAACCGGGATTGACCGCAAGGAGATCCGCGTTTGACAAGCCCGGTTTGGGGATGGTTGTTAGCACAACCATTTCGACCTGAATATCTCGCAATTCAGGGCCGGCAACCATGACCTTTTAAAGACCCAGGCATACGAGGGGTGCAGATGAGCAAGGTTCCCGTGGACAAGATCCGGAATATCGTTGTAGTGGGCCATGCGAAGAGTGGGAAGACGACCTTGGTGGATGCGATTTTGCATTTGACCAAGGTGAACGATCGGCTTGGCTTGGTCGATCAGGGCAACAGTGCCTCCGATTTCAACAAGGATGAAATCGCTCGTCAGACCACGATTTGGGCCAAGTCTTTTCACTGCCCCTTTAATGACCACATGATCTTTCTGACGGACACGCCGGGTGCAGACGACTTTGTCGGCGATGTCTATTCGACGATGCGCGCTACGGATTCGGCGCTCTTCGCGATTGATGCGATTCAGGGGATCGGGATTGGGACCCGCCGTTCGTGGAAGCATGCCGAAGAGGCTGGTTTGACGCGGTTTATCACGATTTCAAGGCTCGACAAGGAGCACGCCGATTTCTATGAGTGTCTGGAGAAGATCCGGAACGTATGGGGACAAGGCGTGATCCCGCTCTCCCTGCCGATCGGCAGCCAAGCCGATATCAAGGGGGTATACAACCTGTTGGACTTCGATAGCGCCCCGCCGGCGGAGATTGCGGACCAGGTGACGGAGTGGCGTGAGGCCCTCATGGAAGCGGTTGCAGAGTCCGACGACGCCATGATGGAGAAGTACTTTGAAGAGGGAACGCTCACGCCGGAAGAGATCAAAACCGGCCTGGAGGCCTCGATCAAGTCAGGGCGTTGCACACCGGTCTTTGCGACTGCGGCCCTTCAGGAGTTGGGCATCAGTGAGATCTTGAACGACCTGATCCTGCTGTCCCCGAGCCCCGCAGCTCGCGGCGGTTTCGAGCTGGTCAAGGGCGGGCGGATTGAGCCTGATCCTGCTGCTCCCTTCACCGGATTCGTCTACAAGACTGTGGTGGACGACTTTGTGGGTCAGCTGACGATGATCCGGGTACTGAGCGGCACGATCAAGGGTGACTCCGAATTCTACAACTTTACGCAGGGCTCCAAGGAGCGAGTCGGCGCGTTATTGAGTCCGCAGGGAAAGACCCCGGAGAAGGTCGAATCGGCTGGTCCCGGCGAGATCGTCGCGATTGCGAAGCTCAAGAGCACGAAGGTGAACGACACGATTGGGGATGCGGGGCAGGAGCGGATTGTGGCGCCGATCGTCTTCCCGAATCCGAACATCTCTTTCGCAGTCTATTCCACACGGCAAGGGGATGAGGAAAAGATTTCCACGGGGCTCAGTCGCATGGCGGATGAGGATCCGACGCTGCGGGTGGCGCGTCACGATGAGACCCGCGAGCTGTTGATCAGTGGGATGGGCGATGTGCACATCGACGTGATGGTCACGCGTCTCAAGGAGAAGAGCGGGGTTGAGATTGAGCTGCGCACGCCGTTGGTCCCTTACAAGGAAACGATCACTGTTTCCAGTGAGGGCCACTACCGCCACAAGAAGCAGAGTGGTGGGCACGGGCAGTTCGGAGAGGTTTACTGCCGTCTGGAGCCGAAGCCTCGGGGGGAGGGGTTCGAGTTTGCGGACGAGATCTTCGGCGGCTCGATTCCTCGCAACTACGTACCTGCGGTAGAGAAGGGCGTGATGGAGGCGTTGGAGAAGGGCGCGGTCGCTGGCTATCCTGTCGTCGACGTGAAGGTTGTCGTCTATGACGGCTCCTATCACGCGGTGGACTCCTCGGAAATGGCGTTCAAGATTGCGGGTCGCGGGGCATTCCGTGATGCCATGGAGAAGGCGAAGCCGGGTCTGTTGGAGCCGATCATGACGGTGGCTGTCACGGTCCCGGATGAGTTCATGGGCGACATCACGGGGGATTTGAACTCGAAGCGCGGCCGGATTCAGGGCATGGAGCCGCAGGAGGGACTCCAGGTAATCCGTGCGCAGGTGCCGATGGCGGAGATGTTCCGTTATGCCACGGAGCTGCGATCGATCACCGGTGGACGCGGCTCATTTGAGATGACGTTCTCCCACTACGAGGAAGTCCCAGGCAACGTGGTTCAGAAGATTGCGGCTGAGGCCAAGGCCAGAGAGGAAGCGGAGGCCTAGACGGCCAGGAGTGGTCGAAGGCCCTGATCGCCACTGGGGACGGTGAGCGAATCCTTCAAGGGAACCGAAATGCGCACGGCCACTCGTGCGCATTTCGGCATTCTAGGTCCCGGAAGGCTGGGCACTGGCTGTGGGTTTGGCTGGGGTGGGGGCGTGAGCAAGCGGACGTTTGGGCGGCTACGGGATTGAGGACGATTGGACCGGGAACGTTCCAAGCCGAATCACGCTTGGCATCGATCCCGATACCGACTCCGATTTCGATTTCGATTTCGATTTCGACAAT
>CALLYA010000575.1 GCA_937875495.1 uncultured Verrucomicrobiota bacterium | reverse complement strand
TCGCTATCGGTCTCGGTATCGAAAGGACGCGGGATGGGATTCGGACACGAGAAACCGGGCAGCGTAACCGTAGTGTTACGGTGCTGACAAGATTCGGCAGCGAGGTTTGAGCGGTCCTCAAAGGGCTGGGTACCTTATCTGGACAGGAATCGATTCCGATTCCGACCCCGATTCAGACAAGGATCGGACCGATCGGACTGATCGGACCGATCGGACTAATCTGACTGATCGACAACCATTGCCTGGAGGCGACGCTTGAAGGAGCGCGCCTTTTCGGACGGCCTCGAGCTACCTCCTCCGGCTCAGACCATCAAAGGATCCAGGAAATCCATCCAATGCCAATAGCCGAAGGCCTCACCGCTTGCCCTTCCCAATTGACGCGGCCCGCGCAAAGGGGTTTGATGAGAGCATGACACTGATTCTGCAGGGCATCAGCAAACGGTTCGGCCGCTTCCAAGCGCTGAACAAGGTATCGCTTCACGTCGAATCGGGGAGCTGCTACGGCTTTCTCGGGCACAACGGCGCCGGCAAGACGACCGCTATGCGGATCGCGCTCGGCCTCTTGCGGCCGGACGCCGGACGGGTCCTGGTCGATGGCTTCGACGCCGCACGCCATCGCCGGGAGGCGCTCGCACGCATGGGCGGCCTGATCGAAGCGCCCGCCTTCTACCCTTGGCTGAACGGCCGCCGCAATCTCCAGCTGCTCGCAGGGCTGGATGGGCTCCCCCCGCGCACCGCCGCACGCGAGGCCGACCGCCTCCTGGAACTGGTCGGGCTCGCCCACGACGCACACCGCAAGGTCGGCGGGTACTCCCAGGGCATGCGCCAGCGGCTCGGTATCGCACAGGCGCTGCTCGGCAGCCCGAGCATCATCCTCCTCGACGAGCCGATCAGCGGACTCGACCCGGAGGGCATCGAAGAGGTGCGCCGGCTGATCACCCACCTGACCCGCGACCAAGGCCTCACTGTCCTCCTCTCGAGCCATCAGCTCGCCGAAGTCAGCGGCATCTGCAGTCATATCGGCATCCTCCGCAAAGGCCGGCTCCTGGTGGAAGCCCCGCGCGATCAGATCCTATCGAATCAGTCCCGCCGATACAGCCTCCTGACCGATCGCCCCGAGACAGAGGCCGTCGCATGGTGCACAGACCACCACCTCACCCCGCAGACCGCACCAGACAACCGGCTCCTGCTCGACCTGGGCGAGCGCGATCCCCAGGCCGTCGCACGCAATCTCATCAACGACGGCTTCGGCATCCTCGCGTTCGCTCCCGCACCCCCCAGCCTCGAAGAGATCTACCTCACCTATACCCAATCCGCCGACGAGCCCGGCACACACTCCACTCACACCGAAAAGGTATCACCAGCTGACACCGCCACCACCACCGAGAACCCGACTCCGCGCATGGCGCCCGCATTCCCCACCCTGCGCGCTTGGCGCGCCGAATCCCGGCTCCTGCTCTCACGCTTCGGCATCTGGCTCGCACTCCTCATGCCCGCAGTCTTCGGCCTGCTCGCCATTCTCCGGCTCCGGCTCATCCAGAACCAAAACCTGGCCGAGCTGCACGCCGGCGAACTGATCAGTGCTACCGCCATCACTGCCTTCGAGGCCATCGGCGTCTTCCTCCAGGCCGCGCTCCCAGCCGCCGGCTTCATCTGCGCCGGCCTCGCGAGTCAGGCGCTGGCTGGTGAGTTCGCCCGCGGCACCCTACAACAGCTCGCACTTCGCCCCATCACCCGCACGCAACTCGCCCTCGGCAAGGCGCTCGGCATGCTCACCGCAGCCATGGTCGCGTTCATCGCCACGCTCACCATCGGCTGGGCCGCAGCCGGTGCGGTCTTCGAGTTCACCGATGTCGTCGAGATCATGGAGATCAAGGGTGCCGTCCCATTCGTGATCGCAGAGGCCGCCGAGCTGCGCACCGCACTTGTCCGCATGCTCCCGCCCCTCGCCCTCGCGCTCGCCGCCTACACCGCGCTCGGCTTTCTCGCAGGCGCGATTACAACCAAGAACGGACTCGCCATCGGACTCTCCGCCGGCATGATCGCCATGCTCGACCTCGGACGCGAGCTCCTGCGCAAAGCGCCCGCGGAACATTTCCTCCTCTCCGCATACCACCCATCACTCCTGCGCGATACCTCACCCGTCGCACACCTGCTGCAACTGATCCGCGCGCCCAATGATCCCGTCATCGGGTTCCCCGATAGCCAATTCTGGGTCCCAATCCTCTGGATCCTCGGCACGCTCCTGCTCTCAGCTCTCATCTTTCAACGGAGGTCGATCCGATGAAGCCTTCCACCCATCGCCTGCTCAATACTCTACCGATCCTGCTCCTGCCCGTCCTGGCCGGCTGCGCCTCCGTTATGCCCGGGAAGATCCCCGTCCAGTCGCCCCCCCTCGCCACCATGGAGGAGCCGCTGCCGCTCTTCGAAATCCCCCAGGACGAATCCGCTCGCCAGGAACTCCCCACCGGCGGGTTTATCGGACTCCACACCGTCGAGGCCGTTCAGAGCCTCAGCCTCGATGCCGATCCCGTCGGACTCGAGGTCCTCGAAGTCGTTGAAAACTCGCCAGCGCATGCCGCCGGGATCGTGGAAGGCGACCTCCTCCTCGAGGCCGAGCTTGGGGACAATCCACCCGTCGAACTCCAATGGCCGAGTCAGCTCAGCACGCTCGAACAGGAATCATCCCCAGGAACAATCGTCCGCATCACGCTTGACCGCGCCGGCGCACTCCGCACCACCACGCTCGAGCTCGTCCCACGCATCGCACCACCGCCACGGATTAACACCGCCCGCTTTCGCGAGGAACAGCGGGTCGGTATCGTCGTCCGCACTCCGACTGAGGTGGAGGCCGCTGCCGCCGAGCTCGCCCCCGGCGCAGGCGCGGTCGTCGTGGGCCTCGACCTGAACAGCCCATGGCGCCGCGCCGGCCTGCAGTTCGGCGATCTGATCCGCACCGTAAACCAGCAGCGCGTCGACCACCCACAGGTGCTGCTCAACGCCATTCGCGACGCGGGCAAGTCCGTCCAGCTCGAACTCCTTCGCGACGGCCGGTTCGAAACGCTCAGCCTCCCACTCTCGCGCCGTACCAGGGAACTCCAACGCTTCAGTATCCCCCTCCTCTACCACTTCCAACGCGATGCCGATCAGACCGAGACCAGCGCGCTGCTCGGCCTCTGGAAGACCAAGTCCACCCCAGCCGCATGGGAGACGCGACTGCTCTGGTTGATTCGCATCTCCGGCGGCGACAAAGATCGTTTGGAGGACGTCCCAACATCATGAAACAATCAAAGCCCTCCCTCTGCATGCCCCGCCTCGCCCCCTGCCCCCAGGTCGGTCGCCTCTGCCTCTGGCTCTGCTGCGCCACGCTCGCCTCGCCCATCAGCGGTGCGCAGCTCGGCAGGACAACCACCGTCCCCATGGAGTCCGGCTTTCGCGTACAGGAAACCCTCCTGGCCGATTTCAACGCAGACTCCATCCCCGACCTCCTAGTCGCATGCTCCAATAACCGCCGCGCCGGCCGGCGGCAGCTGCGCATCCA
>CALLYA010000574.1 GCA_937875495.1 uncultured Verrucomicrobiota bacterium | reverse complement strand
CCCGCCTGACCCGGCACGGCAGCCCCAGTTCCTCAGCTGCATCGATCACAACCCGAGCGTCGCGAGCCGCATCCATTCCCCGAAGGCCGTGGTCGATATGCAAGACACCCAGCTCCAAGCCGTACCGCGCACGAATTCCGAACAGGGTGTGCAACAGCACCACGGAATCCCTGCCGCCGCTGACCCCAAGCAGCCACCGTCGCCCCCCGCCCCCCGCAAGGACGCGGTCGACACACGCCGACACCGCAGACTCAATCGACTCACCAGACGACATCCGTTGCCAAACCTCGATTTTTGCGTTATTCCAGCCACTACGCCCAATGGAACATACCTTTCGATCCGCCACACTCCCCACGGCCGTCGCAAGCGTGCCCCACCTCGATCGCCCACCCAGGCGCTTTCGGCACCTCACCCTATCATATATCCGCCATGAATATGAATACTCACCTCCAGACTCACCCACCCCGCGCCGCCTGGTTGATCCTCCTCCTCTCATGGCAGGCGACCCTGGCGACGGCCGCCGAAGATCCCCCCCCCCCCCCCCCCCCCCCCCCCCCTCCCCATTCCCGTCGCCATCCTGCAAGTGGAGCCGCCGGCTCAGCTGCCCCTCGACTTGCCGGCGCCACCCCTCGCATTCGCGCTTCCTTCAGGTCCGCCCACCCAGCCGCCGTCCGGTGTCCAAAACATCGCCTTTGAACCGGGCCAGGCCGCCGCCTGGCAGTTCTCGCCCATCCCCGATTGGGGCGGGACCTCCCAAGGTGTGCACGTCGGCGAGTCGCCCACCCCATTCGACCTGAGGCTCGCCGCCTACCCCTGCGAACGCAGGATCCACGCCGTCCTCCTGCGGGGCTACTCCGCCGCCCCCGCTTCCGCCGCCTGGAGCTTGGCACTCCCCGGTGGGGAGACGATGCAAGGGATGCTGAATGAGGTGACGCTCTCTCCTGGGCTGCTGCGGATCGGCCTGCCTCAGCCGCTGACTCTGCTGGCTGACCAGTCGATCACACTCCAGTTCACCCCGCCCGCGGAATCGACCTGGCTTGGCGACGGCCCAGCACCGCTCTGGTGCGGCGTGGAAGCTGAACTGCTCGCCCCGGAAACCGTCGAGTTCACCTGGACGTGGGAGCAGGACATCATCCAGTTCGATCTGGCCCCACAGGCCGCGCTCGGACCGGATGCGATGGTGGCCCTGGCATTGCCCCTCTCCGGGGCGGCCTCCCCAACCGGCGAGTTCCTTCAATCGATCGAGGCCCACAGCGGTCGGTATCTCCCCGCCCACCAGTTCGTCGGTCGCACCGAGCGCCATCCCGAATGGCGTCTCCACCACCCAGGCCCTCAAATTCGCCTCCTGTTCAGTCCCGCGGAAACCGGATTCCTCCTCGATGGTATCGACGGAATCCAGCTCTGGAAGAGCAAACTCCACCCTCAACACCTCCTGCTCGCTCTACCAATGAATGGCCGCATGCAGGTTCAGCGCCCGGCCGAGACACAAGTGCCACCCCTGAACATCCCCTCCCTCCAACCCGGGGATCCCGCCTTCGGCGAACGACTCCAGGAGGTCTATCGAAGGAGCGTGTTCGCGTGGGAGCCACCCCTTCCGGTCCCCTCCCCACACCTCGATCTCCTCGCCCGAATCCACGGGTGGGACGGCACCCAGAGGGCCGAGGCCATCGCAACCGCCGCCGTCCAAACCATTCAAATCGAGTCCGAGCCGCGGCCATCGCCGAGGCTATTGTTGGAGGCCGTGACCGCCCTGAGCGAAATCGCCCTCTGGCGACACGATCCTCAAGCGGTACAGGCTGACCACGCCAAAATCCTGGACTTGCTGACCCAATTCGTGCCGGTGGATGGCCCCTCCACGGTTGACCTCTCCGCTGGGCTTGCCTGGCTCAATGCCGTGCGGTCCTTCCGCGAAGCCTGCAGATTGGCGAAGCTCGATCCAGGTTGGAGCGCGTCGGAACTGGAACGGGTGCGAACGGCCTGGATCGAACGCCATTGGGATGGTACGACCTCCACCCTGCAAGCCAATTCGCCGCACCAGGGAATTCTGGAGACCCTCGGTTATGCAGCCGGCGGCTGGCTAGAACCGGAGCGGCTCTCCGGGTTCATCGGTCTGCTTGATGCTCTGCGAAGCACCAACGGGGACGCATCACCACTCCCGCTCGGCACGCTCGGCTCGCGGCGGCCATGGATCGAACTGGCCTGGGAAATGGAGGCGCGCGCACGCGGGGGCGATTTCAACACCGCATGGCAGCTCTTTCAAAACAGCATCATTCGTCTCGATCGTGCCCTGCTGAATGCACCGGGCACGGACGTATCGGTGACGGGCATCCCCTCGGCAACCGGCGCGGAGGCGGGCGGCGACTTGCAGGCCGTCATCCCAGGCGCATACACCACCCTGTTCTTCGGCATCGCGCCCACTGCAGACGGACTCCTGTTCGCCCCCACTTTCCCCAAGGAACTAGCCCTCTCTTTGTTGAGTAGATTGCGCTATGGTCAATGGCACCTCGCCTGCGCGCGTCACTTTAATCTCGCTGTCCTGCGCATCATGGAAAGCGGACTGCAGACCGGCGGTATCGCCACGGTCGAGGAACCGTTCCTGCTTTCCGAGGAGGCGCTTCGGGAAGACGGAGGGGCTTCGATCCTGAATCGCTCGATCTGGCACCGGCTCCTGCCTATCGGGGTCGACCCCACCCCCGCACCCATGATGCCGCCCCCACCCTGAGCCGGAGGTCAACCGCCAAGACGCCAAGGACGCCAGGAGGGGGGAGAGAGAGAGAGGGGATTCAACCGCCAAGGACGCCAGGAGGGGAGAGAGAGGGGATTTAACCGCCAAGGCGCCAAGGACGCCAAGGGGGGGAGAGAGAGGGGATTTAACCGCCAAGACGCCAAGGACGCCAAGAGGGGAGAGAGAGAGAGAGGGGATTTAACCGCCAAGGCGCCAAGAACGCCAAGGGGGGGGAAGGGTGACACGTTTGGATATGACATGACCTGAGCTAGAGCCCGTCCGAAAAGGTCAATGGCAAACAAGATCGGGCTCGCTATCGGTCTCGGTATCGAATGGGATTCAGGCATGAGACATCGGGTCCCGCTGTCCGGTCCTGGTATAACTCAGCAGCGAAGTTTGAGCGCTCCATAAGGGCCAGGTGCCATACAGGACAGGGATCGATCCCGATCACGATTTCGATCGGACTGATCGGACTGATCGGACTGATCGGACTGATCGGACTGATCGGACTGATCGGCAACCATTGCCTGGAGGCGACGCATGCAATTCATACCCCATCGACGGGCCTATGACGCTCTTCTCCAGACTCTCAATCTCCTTGGCGTTCTTGGCGTCTTGG
>CALLYA010000573.1 GCA_937875495.1 uncultured Verrucomicrobiota bacterium | reverse complement strand
GAATCGGGGGAATCGGGGGAATCGGGGGAATCGGGGGAATCGAGGGAATCGAGGGAATCGAGTTAATCGAGTTAATCGAGTTAATCGAGTTAATCGGGGGAATCGGGGGAATCGAGGGAATCGAGGGAATCGACTCCAGTTCTGAATGGAAGCTGCCCTCGGAGCACCGTTCAAGCCTCGATGCCGACCCCGATCTTGCTTTACCATAGACCTTTTCGGACGCTCTCTGGCTGCATCCAGCCTCCCAATACCGCTTTGCGCGAGTCCTCCCATCCGGACCGACGACCTTTCGTGGTGGCCCAATCTGGGTTTTATTCGAAAACATTATCAGAGTGATAAGTGAAGGTGTGCTGGATGGTTGGATCAACCTGGGAATTCAGGCTTGATCAGGACTGGTCAGCCAGGTGGCTTTTCAAATGTGACTGTGAAATTATTGACATTTTTTAATTCGGACACAAAAATCTTCAATAAGTGATGTTTTCCACTGGCCAAAGCGCAAGAGGTCTGTTTAGGTTAAGACATAGCAACAGGTGTCCAGCAAATAAAATATCAACCAGAGGAGCTTGGACCCGTGCACGAATGCTTAGTCAATTCGATTTCGTTTCGCGTAGAGGGCGCGGAAGTAATCCGACGTGTTGAATCGATAGGTCGATCATCAGTGGAAGAAGCCACTGTCCGTAAGCTTGTGGAGCATGCCCAAAAGATTGCGCGGCCGATGGCTTTTTACCGAATCGGTTGTATCGAAGGTCGTGGTCCCGGCTGGGTCGAAATTCACGGCGTGCGGTTGGAGAGTCGTCGGTTAGCGGAGTACACCTCCGAGGTCAATCGGGTATTTCTCTACATCGCCACCTGTGGATCCCGGTTGGAGGATTGGTCGCGGATGTTGAGTGGTGACGAGGAGGTTGCGATTGCGGAAGTGATCAAGGAGATGGCCTTGGAGCAAGTACGCAAGGCGATGTACCGGCACATGTCCGAGACCTGGCATGTTGACATCTCGGATGCCGAGGAGATTCACCCGGGCGACAAGCATGGGTGGTCGGTGACGCACATGCCGGTGCTCTTCCATCTCCTGGGTGATACGCAGGCCCGAGTTGGGGTCTCGCTGACCAGCAGGTTTGAGTTATTGCCCAAGCGGTCAGCTGTTGGTGTGATCATCCCCAGCGGATGCAATGCCATCACATGCAACTATTGTCCGAATGAGGAGTGTCAGAACCGAAAGGCGCCTTGCAGGGAAGAGGAACTGCGCAAGACTTACAACCTGGCCGGTGTTTGATCAACAGGCCTTCGGTTGCCCAAAAATGGCTGCGCACGCGGTGGACCGCGTGCGCAGCTTTTTTTGCCTCTTCAGGGTGCGGCGCCGGAATCGGAGAGCCTCGTGCAGAGGTGCGGAGGCGTTTCCGACCCGGCCCCGGGGGTGGGTCGGTTCCTTGCCCTGATCCTCTCCTTCTTCGGATATTCTAGGATATAGACCTCGTTCTTCCCGTTCCCGCTCACCTACTCCTACTCGTACTCCTACTCGTACTCCTACTCCCCACTTCCCGTGATCAAGTCCCATCCACACCCCCGTGTACGGGAGCGTGTACCGCTTTGCTGTTCTCACGTATGTTTCCGCCCGCCCGCGCCCCAAAGCCGTAAGAGATCCCCCCTCAGCGCCTCAGCGCCTCAGCGCGAGTCCTCCTCATCCGGATCGGGGAGACCTTGCGTTGCGGCCCAATGGGGGATCCGAGGGGCTCGGGCTACGGTGTCGGCATGGTGAAGAAGTAGGTTCCGGAACCGACCTCAGCGAGGACCTCACCGTTTCGAGTGGAGACTGAGTGCACGCCGTCAACGGTTTGATCCAGCGGTTTGCCGCCTTCGGTGATCTCGCTTGGGGCTGCTGCGGTGGGTAGGCAAACCTCGGCGGTGGTATTGGGCGGAACGGTCACGACCAGTTCCATAGAGTCCGCGGATCGCCTCCACTGGGATGCGATGACGCCCATGGGGCTGTCGAAGGAGGCCTTCACCCAATCGAGGGGTGGTGCGCCTTCCGGTCTCGGTGCGTCCGGAGAGGGTGGCATCGGCCGGATTCGAATCCGGGTATAGGCCGGTTCGACCGGTGCGATCCCGGCGAGGGTCTCGAACATCCATTCGCAAACCGCGCCGAAGGCGTAATGACTGAAGGAGTTCATGGCGGCGTTGCCGTATCCGCCCTCGACGGTGTAGCTGTTCCAACGCTCCCATATGGTGGTCGCACCGTTGACGATTTCATAGCCCCAGCTTGGGAATGCTCGGCTCTGGAAGAGGCGGCAGGCCAGGTCATGGCGATTGAAGGCGCTCAGGACAGGGAGGATCGGGCGGGTCCCGAGAAACCCGGTTGCCATCTTCCAGCCGCGTGCCTCGATCATTGTGGCAAGATCCTCGACGATCCCGAGCCGTGTGGATTCGGGCAACAGTTCCGATTGGAGTGCGAGGACGTGCGCGGTTTGGGTTTGAACGTTCAGCTTGCCTGAGGGCAGCAGGTATTCATCTGCAAAGGCGGCACGGATCTGCGCCATCCACTCGCGGTACATCCGGGCGTCGTCATCCTTGCCCAACACCTCTGCGATCTCGGACATCATCTGGGTGGTGATGGCGAAATAGGCGGTATCGATATAGGGGATCGGGGTGGATTCGTCGAGGGCGAGCCAATCGCCCCAGGTGTTACCGTCCTCGACACCCAGGAAATCGGGGCTGCGATCCCGTCGAAACTGCATGAACCGTTGCATGGACGGGTAGAGCCGTTGCAGCAGCGCTTCATCGCCGTATGCAAGATAGATGTTGTAGGGGCAGATGATACCGGCGTCCATCCATGCGGTTGCACCGGTCTGTTTTGCGGACCCGTGGAAGTAGGGATGGGGTGCGTAATCGGGATAGGCACCATCCGGCAGTTGGGCCTCTTCGAGATCGGTGAGCCATTTACTGAAGAAGGCGGCGACATCGGCGTTACGCGTCGCGGTGCCGACGTAGATCTGGGCGTCACCGGTCCACCCGAGTCGTTCATCGCGTTGAGGGCAATCGGTGGGGGCCTCGAAGAAATTGGCACGTTGGGTCCACACGACGTTTTGGAACAGCTGGTTGGCCATTGGATCAGAACTGGTGAAGTGGCTGACCAATGGGGTGTCGGAGTGGATGACGATGCCGGTGATGTCCTCGGGTTTCGGCTGATAGGGCAGGCCGGAGACCTCGACGTAGCGGAATCCGTGATAGGTGAAGAGGGGCGTCCACGATTCGGGTGTGGCGGTGCCCCGCAGGGTGTAGTAGTCGGTGGCCCGAGCTTTGCGCAGGTTCTCGGTCATCAGGGTTCCATCCTGGTGCAGGCCCTCACCGAAGCGGAGGGTGACCCGGGTGCCTTGTTCGCCCTGGACTCGAAGGGCGACCACGCCGGAGATGTTCTGGCCGAGATCGTAGATGTGCACACCAGGACTCGGTTCCGTGACGGCGACCGGGGTGATGGATTCGGTGGCACGGATCGGAACCGAATGATAGGCCTGGAGCACGGGTGGTGCCTTGAAGCCGAGATCGACGGTTCGGGTGCCGGTTGGATCGGTGAATTCGGCTGGGATCCGGGGGGCGGCATCGCCTGAGATCGGGTTGTCCCAACCGGAATCATCGAATCCGGGGGTGTCCCAGCCCGGCATCTCATGGTTGGCGTCATAGGCCTCTCCCATGAGGATATCGGCCTGACGGATTGGTCCCATATCGGTGACCTTCCAAGTCGGGTCGGTCCCCAGGGTTTCCGTTGTTCCGTCCGCGTATTCGATCCGCAGCTGCGCCATCAGTGCCGGGTCTTTGCCGTAGATAAACCGGCCGCAGCGATTGGGGCCGTAGGCGACCAGGCGTGCGAATCCGAGATAGCCGGCGTACCAGCCGTCGACGAGGATGGCGCCGAGGGCGTTGTCGCCTTGCTGAATCAGGTGGGTGACGTCAAAGGTGTTGTAATAATTCCGCTTGTGATAGTCGGCCCATCCCGGCAGGAATCTGGCTTCGGTGACGTCGGCGCCGTTGAGGGAGAGGTGGTAGTTACCGAGGGCGGTCGCGAAGATGGTGGCCTTACGGATGGGGCGTTCGGCGGCGAACTCCTTGCGGAAATAGAGGGCGGGGCGGAGCATGAATTCCTCGGGTCCCTTGAGGAGGGGCCGATCGTCGGGCGCCAAGATCCAGGATGCGCTCCAGGGCTCAGACCCGACGGCCGCCATGGTCCACTCTCCGGGCTCGCTCCAATCGGAGGCGCGATGCAGGTCATCCCAAACGCGGACCCTCCAGAAGCAGGTTTGGCCAGGGGTGCGCAGTGGCGCACCGCTGTAGGGGATCAAGCGATTCCGGTCGGACTTCTGAACACCGCTGTCCCAAAGGTCCGCCCTCTCCGGGGAGAGCAGCGCCGGGGAGGAGGCGACCACGATTTGGAAGGCGGTCTGGGATTGGTCCCTGCCTGTTCCCGCGAGTTTCCACGACAGGCGTGGTTGGGCGGCATCGATGCCGACCGGATCGGCCAGGTGCTCGCATTGGAGGTCGAAGGGGTGAATCGCGCCCGGGGCCGGGAGTTCCACCGTGTTGGTAAGGGCGGGCGAGAACTGATTGCGAATGGCCTCCAGGTAGCCGAGGCCGTGGGTGGTGTCCGGCTCTAAGTAGCTGCCTTCGGTCCATTCATTCCAGCAGTTAATGGTGATAATCGGTTCCGCGGTACTCAGGGTCCGCGCCTTGGCGAGCATCTCGTTCAAGGCTGCGCCGAAACGCTCGGGAGGATTGTTCACGATCAGGTTGGTAAAGGGGTAGCCGGTATTGCCGAACTCGTCCTCTTGGAAGGCGCGCGGACTGGAGTCCCACCCGACACTGAGGTTCGGGTAATAGGGCACGTCGAAGGTCGTAGCTGCGCGTTCCCAATAGGTCATGTACTGATCCTTGACCCAGTTGAAGTCGGTTTCACGGTCATTGAGCGGGACATGATGGATCCAGACATAGGAGGTGACGCTGTCGAACCCGAGTTCGTTCACGATCTTGGCGGGATCGACCGGGGTCTTCTCGGTGGGGAGGACCGGGGTGCCCCAGATGACGGCGTTGAGGTGGAGCCCGGGAAGGCCGGCCTGCTTGGCGTCCTCTCTGAATTGGTCGAGGGCGTTTCGGGTCGCCTCCACGGAGCCGAAGCTCTCCATCAGCGTATTGATTTCATAGATGGAAAAATACGGCTTCCCATCGATTCGCCAGTAGGATGGCTGAGAGAAGTATTGATGGATCGCGACCCGGGTCATCTGCCGGAAGCCGGCTTGGGAGGTGCGCCCGGGGTAGAGCACCTTGTAGGGGGTGTCTTTTTTGTAGGGGTGGATCTCGAGCCAATCATGATTCGCCCACATCAGGGCGAACTTCACGCGGTCGTTGTTCTCGGCTCCGAGGTAGCCCTCATCGATGGCCTTTTCCAGGAACGGGCCGTCGTCGTAGTAGTACCAATCGAAGATAAACGCATCGATACCGTGATCGGCGGCGGCTTGAATCTTCCGTTCCATGGCGCGTGGGTCGGATTCATCCTCGTACCCCCAGAGCGGAACGCGCGGTTGTTGATGCCCGGGGAAGCGGGGGCGTGCCTCTTTGACCAGCTCCCATTCGGACCAACCCTCGCCCTTCGCGACGCGATTCCGCGAGTCGCCGGGGTGGTAGTTGGGAAAGTAATAGGCTGCGAGGGTGACGCCGGGGGAGGCATCTCCGGGAGTGGGTTCGCCGGTCGCCGCAGCCAGGGCGGAGGTAGCCATGCCGATCAGGCAGGCACCGGTGAAGGCTGTAAGGAATCGCATGGTATTCGGCTCGCTTTTGCTAAAGGGTTTCATCGGGGCAACAAGGTATGCGCGGTCCTGGGAATGGCGGGGATCCGGCCCGAAGGCTGATCCCGCCGGATGGATCATATGCCAAATCGGGGTGGGGGAATCAACACCGAAGGCCCAGTGGGCAGCAGGATGACCAGCGAGGCCTTCCCATCCGGAGCCGGAGAGCCTCGCGCAGAGGGCGCAGGGGTGCAGGGGTGCGGAGGCGTTTTCGAGCCGGCCAAGGTGGGGGTGGGTGAATCGAGGGAATCCCCATTTCGATTTCGAAGATGATCGGACGGATCGGACAGATCGGACGGATCGGTAACCATTTGCCTGAAAGAGCGAGACTTTTCGAATGGGTTCAAGCACCTGCGATCTCTGCGGGCGTTCTCCCTAACCGGTACCGGCGACCTGGCGTTTTGGCCCATTACGGTTTTCGGATCCGGATGGGGAGGCATCCCGCAGAGATCGCAGAGGGCGCAGAGGTGTATTGGGAGGGGGGAAAAGGGACTTACATCGGAGCCGTTTTCAACAACTGCCTTGGTCTACTGAATCGGTATCACTGAAAATAACCCCAAAAAAGTAGGCTGCAGAGCATGGAA
>CALLYA010000572.1 GCA_937875495.1 uncultured Verrucomicrobiota bacterium | reverse complement strand
GGGTCCGGATGGGGAGGTCAGGTTGAGAATGCGGCTACCTTTTCGGACGACCTCCCGCTCCGCGCATCCTTACTGATAAAACATCAGAACTGGCCTCGGGCGCACCGGAAGCCGAGGTCGACATACCGGCCGTCGGGCGGGATTCCGGTGCGGCATGCGCATCGCACGTAGAACGGCGCGTAGTTCCAGCCCCCGCCCCGCATAACCCGGGTGGCGGTCCCATTTGGCCCTTTGGAATCCGGCTCGATCGCACCACTTTGGCCATACCAGCCATCATACCAGCAGTCCCAGCACCACTCCAACACGTTCCCTGCCATGTCGTGCAACCCATCCTCGTTCGGGGGAAAGGACCCGACCGGGGACGTGTAGGGATCTCCAACTGAATCATAGTCCGGATGATATCCCCGGGTAGGGCTAACATCGTAGCTAAAATAAGAATTGCTGTAGTAATTCGCCTGGCTGTGGCTGATCGTGTCTCCCCATGGGAATCGCTTCCCCTCCAACCCACCCCTGGCCGCCTTCTCCCATTCCGCCTCGGTCGGAAGCCGGTACCCGTTCGCGTCCCAGAGCACGAAATCGTTGGAGAGACCGACTTCACCAGTCCGATAGACAATCGTTTTTGATTCTGTCGTGTAATAACACGGAGCCAGTCCCTCTTTTTCACTGCGCGCGTTGCACCATTTCACCACGTCATACCAGCTCACTGAGTGCACGGGATGACTCGGGCCTTTGCCCTCTCCGGCAATCAGGTCGTAGCCATGATCGTTACCCCACGCCCGAACCTCGTTCCAAAGTTCCTTGGTCACCTCAAACCGGTCCATGTAAAACCCGCTCACAAACACCGAATGCCTGGGAAGCTCGTCCTCCCAAACCTCCCAATCCTCGCCATCCTCGCCTCCAGACGAGTCCCCCATCAAGAATGATCCGGCGGGGATCAGCTCCATGCCGTCGGGTATGGGGCCACCATCTTCGATCAAAACCGCTCTGTAGAAGCGGGTTGGGAAGTCAGCCCATGCCGGGTCGGTAAAGGCATAGGTGCCGCTTTCATCAAGCAAGTATGTCCCAAGGTCCTGCCAATCCCACGCGACAGGCCCGGCGCATGCCTGCACCAATACCGTCCGACCAGCAGGTCCCAGGATTGAAAAGTGAACCCCTGCTGAATCCACGGTCATCTGTTCCAGGGAAAGCTCAGACTCATCCAAATGCCATATCGCAGTCGGTCGCCCGGCAAACGTCTCCCCCCAGCCGGTTGCTTCCGCCAGATAAAACACGGTGACAATGTCGCTACCAAAGAACGGATCCCCCTCTGCTTCAGGAGCATCTCCCTTGAAATAGACCGAGGTCAGATTCGGGCACCCCGCAAAGGCGCTGTCGCCAATGCTGGTGACGCTGTCGGGAATCGTCACCCGCGTCACACTCTCGCAATTCTCGAATGCCCATGCCTCGATCACCGTGACGACCTTCCCACCCAACGCGGAAGGGATGACAACCTCCCCCTCACTGCCGAGATAGCGCGTCACCGCAACCGTGCCATCCTCGTTCGCCTGATACTCGAAATCACCTTGAACGTCCGCATTCGTCGCTGTGGCGGCTAAGAGCATGGCGAACGTCAACAGCAGTTCCGGTAGTTTCATCATGAGCGTCCAACTTCCTATCTGATCACCTCAGGTTGACTCCGCTATTTGAGGGATAGCGCGTCGATTCTTGCAGCATCTTACCCAAGGAAAAGAGATTGAGTCCACTCCATAGAATGGGTAGCTTAATTTCTGTGGCGCTTCCCACAAACAGCGCTATCAAACCTGCTACCAGACATTCAGCCGCTCCGATGTTTCTGGAACCCGCCTATTGTCGGTGCATTGGTGAGAAGCTCTCTGTGAACTCTGTGCCCTCTGTGGCAACTAATTCGAGCACGCATTCCCACTGAAGCAGACGCCAAGAAGCCTTTCACAAACCACCCATCTGAGGAGAAGAAAATGCCACAGAGAACACAGAGGAATGGCGAGGAAGAAGATCCTTTAACCGGTGTGATCATCGCAGCGGCCATCGAGGTCCACCGGCACCTGGGGCCCTGTTTGCTAGAGTCGATCTACGAGGAAGCCCTGTGTATCGAGCTGGGACTTCGGGGTGTCGCATTCGCGCGCCAAACGGAGGTGGATGTCATCTACAAGGGGTACACGATCAAAGGCCAACGACTTGACTTACTAGTCGACGAGCAGGTTGTCGTGGAACTAAAGAGCGTCTCCAAACTGCCCGACGTCGCCGTTGCGCAAGTCCTTTCCTATCTGAAAGCAACCCGGTTGAACCGGGGGCTGTTGATCAATTTCGGCGAGGCCCGTCTCGTCGATGGCATAAAGAGAATCTCTCTGTGAACTCTGTGCCCTCTGTGGCAAATGAAACGAGCACGCATT
>CALLYA010000571.1 GCA_937875495.1 uncultured Verrucomicrobiota bacterium | reverse complement strand
CCCCGTGTCACCAGTTTTGCCATTCTTTTCTGAAGACCACATTACCGACAGAGTGCGGGAATGGGGAAACGACAGAGCTGTTTCCGAAACCAGTTTGTTTAAAAAAGGTAGGGATTGGAGCATTGACCCAACCCATCTCCGTGGCCAGGTCGAAAACACCACCGCGCCCTCTGCGGGAGGCTCTCCGATTGGGGAGGACGGGAAGGGGTGAGGGAAGGTGAAAGGTAAACTTGGAAGACGCGAAGACACGAGGGCCCGGAAGGAGAGGTCTCGCGCAGAGACGGGAATGGGGAAATGTCAGAGCTGTTTCCGAACCCGGTTTGTTTAAATTTCAAAAAAAGAAGGGATTAGAGCATTGACCCAACCCACCCCGCGACCAGGTCGAAAACGCCACCGCGCCCTCTGCGGGAGGCTCTCCGGATCCGGATGGGAAAGCGGCTGCCTTTTCGGACGGGCTCTGGTGAACGTTTTCGCGAACATTGCAGGCTGAATCACCCTTTCCATCGATACCGATCCCGATACCGATCCCGATACCGATCCCGATCCCGATTTCGATTTCGATTTCGATTTCGATTTTCTGAATTCCTCATTCGTGGTTGGACGGTAGGAGGTTGAGTCCTTGGATGTGGAGGTTGTCCTCTGTTGTCACTGCGGCCGAGATCATTCTGGATTCGCCGGGCAGCAGGCAGAAGTGATTGTCCGAGAGCAGGGGCCACGGTGAAGCGGGGGTACGGCTGGGAAGGGAGAGGTGGAGGCCGACTGCGGCGATGGCGGACCGATTGGTCAGTAGGAATCGGCCGGAGGCCTGTGGTTCCTGGTGCACATCGGCTTGGTCAAAGCCGGCGAGGGGACTCAGGGGTGGGGGGCCTGCGGTCCCGATCAGGTAGTCGTTGACAAAGCCGCATGCAGGGAGTTGGAGTCGGAGGATACAAACGCTTGAGGGCAGGGTGGCGGCGCATTGGAACGGAATGGGCTGCTGGGTCGGGTGCGATTCGAGATCGAGTTCGGTGCTGAGCAGGCATTCGCCGTATAGGTCGAAGAGGGTGGCGATCAGGCGGTGGTTGGGGATCGGGGAATCGGGGAAGCGATCGTGGTAGAGGCTGATTTCGGGGAGTTGCCCCGGCTTGGTTCCGTACCAGGCTGAGAGTCTTGCCGAGGCGACCACTGGTGCGAAGGCTTGCTTGAGCGCGTAGAGCCCCGGCTTGGGGCGGAGATAATAGTCGACCAGATTGGTACAACAGGCGTTGGGCCAGGGCTCATTGAGCTGCCAAATGATCGACCCGCTGCAGTGCGGACGTCTGCGACGATTGGCCTCCGCGGCGTAGCGCAGGCCCGCGAATTGGAGGTGCCAGGCACGGACCAAGTAATCCGAAAGGGATGCGGTTTCGCCGAACACCGCCTCCACGCGGTCGCGGTTGTTCCACCAAGCGGCATGGAAGTCCCAGATGGGGTTGGTCGCATCCGGTGGCCAGAGATTCGCCTCGGTCGTGATCTCAAGCAGGGTCTCGAGTTCAGGCGGACCCTCCACGCCGAACTCGCTGTGCAGCAGAGCGGTGCTGCGGTTGTAGAGCTGGAAGTGGTCCTTGGGTCCTTGAAACGTCCACGGGCCGTGCGCATCGTCCAGGCGTTGGTGGCCATCCAGGGCCTCGAGGCTGAGTCCGAAATTGGGTCCGCTCGACGTGGTAGGCAGAAAGGGTCTATTGGGGTCCAGGTTGGAGACGACCTTTTCCAGGAGCTGAATGGCTGGGCTCGCCTGGGTGGTGCAGGGGGTGAAGGTGCCGCAATCCATCAGCTCATTGCCTCCGCACCAGAGAGCGAGACAGGGGTGTTGCGAGACCTCTCGTACGACGGCCTCCGCCTCGCTGGCGAGGGCTGCGAGGGTCGCCTTTGACCGGGGTGGTTCATTATCAATCCCGCTGCTGGAGAGAAAGAAATCGTGCCAGACGAGGATGCCCAAGCGGCTGCAGGTCCGATAGAAGGCGTCTTGCTCCATACCGCCGCCCCCCCAGACCCGCACCATGTTGATCCCGGCCTGTTGGGCCATGCTGAGCAGGGCATCGAGCCTCCGGGGTGTGACGCGGCCTGGGAATTGATCGGCAGGCACCCAATTGGCGCCGCAGACGGGGAGTGGTCGCTGATGGACGACCACGGTGTAGGGCAGGGCATCGTCCGAGGCACCGGGGTTTGGCTCGAGCGTGGTGTTGTGAAAGCCGAGTTCAGCCTGGAAATGCCAAGGCGTCCACGGTCCTGCAAGCGGGTTTCCCTCTTCCGCAGGACAACAGAGTTCAAGCCTGTAGAGGGGGCTGGCGCCGATGGAATGGGGGAACCAGAGTTCCGGCCGGGAGAGGGAGTGTTCGAATGTGAATCGCCCCGGACTGAGGGCGTGCTGTTTTTGTTCCGTCCGCTCCTTTTGATCGGGGGCTTCGATCGTGAGGGCGGGCTGGATTGGCGAAGAGGGGGGATCCGTCTCGGGGTGTAATTGGAGGCGAGTTTCGAGGCCGACATGGCCGGATCGGCTGACCCAATCGTATTGGGTTCGGACGACCGGCCGGTCGATGAACCAACCGTCCCGGGAGGCCTCAAGGGTGACCGGTCGCCATATGCCGAGGGGGATGAGGCATGTCGAAAAATCCCATTTATAGGGGAACCGCATCTTCCGGGTGTGCGTTTCCGTGGTCCGCCCGAGCTGGCCCACTTCTTTGGGAGCGCTGTGAACCAGAATATGCAGCCAGTGTTCCCGGGCGGTATCCCCCGGATTCGGGATGTAGGTGCAGAACGCCTCATTGGGGCCTTCGTGCCGCATGAGGGGGCGGCCATCCCAATAGACGACGCAGGCGTCGTCGATCCCGCGAAAGCAGAGGCGGAAGCTGTGCCCCTGTGGGAGCGAGCCGATGGGGAAGTGGCGACGGTAGACCCAGTCGCGGTGAGCGGTCCATTCACAGGCCAGGCTGTTTCGCTCCCGGAACGGATCGGGCAGGAGTCCTGCCGCCAACGCATCGTCCTGTACGGTGCCGGGGACCCGTGCCGGGATCCAGGGTGTGATCGAGCGCAGATTCTCGCCTCCCCGGACGAGCGGCTGTGCAAGGAGGCATTCGTTCTCCCATGTGGCACAGACCTGCCAACCGTTGGTGAGCTGTTGCATGTAGATGCTCATGACTAGGCTCCAATCGCATAAAGAAAGAGTTGGCAAGGACTTCCGCGGGGGCGAAGTAGGCTGAGATGAAGAGAATGGCAAGGAGGGTGGAGGGGTTTCCCTCAATCGGCACGGATCAGAGCATGGGCTCGATCCACCCCCATGGCCAAGTCGAAAACGCCACTGGTTGGGAAGACACAGAGGGGGGAGGAAGGTGGAAAGGTAATCAGGAAAGACACGAAGGCACGAAGGTGGAAAAGGTGAGGTTGGCTTGCGGGGTTGATGAGGTGATTCCTGCAAAAGCCTTGGTTGGAAACGGTAGATCTAAAATTTCCCTTAAAAAGGTTGGGCTCAGGGCGCAGACACTATCCACTCCTATGGCCCGGTCGAAAACGCCACCGCGCCTCTGCGCCTCTGTGCGAGGTCTCCGGCTCCGGATGGGGGGGGCGCCCCAAGAGTGGTTTGGCTCAGGGCGCAGACACCACCCACTCCTATGGCCCGGTCGAAAACGCCACCGCGCCCTCTGCGGGAGGCATTCTTGCCGGTGGGGGCGAGTGGGGCTTTTTGTGACTGTAAACGGTTGGCTGCTCTGTGATTTGCCAAGCGATAGGGAATGGGGAGAAAGTAGCTCTTCCTTTCTGTCGGAACCCAAACAAAGGATGATGTCATGCTCGAACGACTGAAGAAAAGCGACCGATTCCACAAGCCGAGCGGGCCTGTTGTACTGGCGATCATGGACGGAGTGGGGATTGGCAAATACGCCGAGGGCGATGCGGTGCTTTCCGCATTGACGCCGAACCTGGATGCGCTCAAGGCGAACTATCCTTACACCACCCTCAAGGCGCATGGGATGGCCGTTGGGCTTCCGTCGGACGATGATATGGGCAACAGCGAGGTCGGGCACAACGCGATCGGCTGTGGACGGGTCTTCGACCAGGGCGCGAGCCTGGTCAACCAGGCGATCGCCACCGGCGCGCTGTTCGCTGGGAATGCCTGGAAAGAGGTCACCGGTAACGCGGTCCAGAACCAGTCGGCGCTGCATCTGATCGGTCTCTTTTCCGATGGCAATGTGCACAGCCACATGGACCACCTCAAGGCGCTTGTGAAGGGGGCCAAGGAGGCGGGCGTCAAGCGTGTGCGTGTGCACACCCTTTTGGACGGTCGGGATGTGGAGAAGACCTCGGCGCATCTCTATGTCGAAGACTTTGAGCGGTTCCTGGCAGAGGTCAACGCCGGTGATGGGTTCGACGCGAAGATCGCCTCGGGCGGCGGGCGGATGAACATCACGATGGATCGGTACGGCGCCGATTGGAGCATGGTCGCGCGCGGATGGAAGACGCATGTGCGCGGAGAGGGCCGCACGTTTGGATCCGCCGCGGAGGCGATCCGAGTCCTGCGCGAGGAGACGGAGGCGATCGATCAAGACCTGCCCGCCTTTGTGATCGTCGGGGAGGACGGTCGTCCGGTAGGCCCGATCGTCGACAACGACTCGGTGGTCTTTTTCAATTTTCGTGGGGATCGTGCTCTGGAGCTGACCTCGGCCTTTGAGGACGATGAGTTCCCGTACTTCGATCGCGGCCAACGCCCGAAGGTGGTCTATGCGGGGATGATGCAGTATGACGGGGACAAGGGTATCCCATCGCGCTTCCTGGTCTCACCGCCGGCGATCGATCGGACGCTTGGCGAGTTCCTGGCCAACGAGGGCGTACGCATGTTCGCGATCAGTGAGACGCAGAAATACGGGCATGTCACTTACTTCTTCAACGGCAACCGCCTTGGTAAGTTCAACGAGCAGTTGGAGAGCTACCAGGAGATTACCTCCGACATCCTCCCGTTCGAGCAACGCCCCTGGATGAAGGCGGCAGAGATCACCGATGCGGTCATTGCCGCGATCGAGTCGGGCCAATACGATTTCATTCGGCTCAATTTCCCGAACGGTGACATGGTCGGCCACACCGGCGTGTACGCCGCCGCCGAGATCGCGGTGGAGACGGTCGACCTTTGTCTGGCGCGTCTGATGAAGGCGGTCCGCAAGGCGGGCGGCGTGATGTTGGTCTCCGCCGATCACGGCAATGCGGACGACATGTTCGAGCACGAGAAGAAGACGGGTGCGGTGAAGAGTGAGGAGGATGGGACGCCGAAGGCGAAGACGGCGCACTCTCTCAACCCCGTTCCTTGTCACCTCTACGCCCCTGCCAATCCTGACGCTTACTCCAAGGCATTGCGGCCGGGGCTTGGTATCTCGAGTCTGGCGGCGACCTGCATGAACCTGCTGGGTTTTGAGGCGCCGGAGGACTACGACCCGAGCCTCCTCGAGACTGGTAAATAGTAGGGAGGTTTCATTCGCATGGAGACCCCCCCGAGCAAGCTCCGTGTCTGGGCGCTGGCGGCGAGGCCGAAGACCTTGCCGGCCGCGGCCGCTCCGGTCCTGATCGGCACTGCTATGGCATGGGAGGCCGACGCCTTCCATGCCATAGCCTTTGTGATGTGTCTGTTGGGGGCGCTGTTGATCCAGATTGGGACCAACTATGCGAACGACTATTTCGATCACGTCAAGGGAGTGGACGACGACGAGCGATTGGGTCCGTTGCGGGTGACCCAGGCCGGCCTGGTGACTCCGAGGGCGATGCGGATTGCGACGGTGATCGTCTTCGGACTGGCAGCGATGTGCGGGCTGTACCTGGTGGGTCGTGCCGGGTGGCCGATCCTGGTGCTCGGCGTCGTGTCGCTGGCCTGTGGCGTGCTCTACACAGGCGGACCCTATCCGCTCGGGTACAACGGCTGGGGCGACCTTTTCGTCTTACTCTTTTTTGGCTTCGGCGCGGTGACCGGTACCTACTACACGCAGGCATTGAAGGTCACTCCCGCGGTCGTTTGGGCCGGCCTGGGTCCCGGTCTCTTTTCGGCGGCGATCCTGGGAGTGAACAACCTCAGGGACGTGGTCGCCGATCGAAAAGCGGGGAAGCGCACGCTGCCGATTCGGTTCGGCGAGCCGTTTGCGCGGGTTGCCTTCACGCTCTGTATTCTGTTGGGCAGCCTCACCCCGGTATTGCTCACCCGGATTGAGCCCGGCCATCCCTGGGCATGTCTCGCGGTCTTGGTCCTGATCCCTGCGGTGCCTACGGTATTGCGGACGGTCTGGACGGAGACGCCGGGGCCCATCATGAACGAGACCCTCGCTCAGACCGGCAAGCTACTGTTGTTGTATAGCCTGCTCTTCTCGATCGGGTGGATGGTTTGAGCCGCTGGGCGTTTGGGCGGTGGGTGATGGAGTAGTGGACGTTTGAGCCCTACTCACGATTTACGATTTCCATCCATTACCAGACCGGGACGGCCTGGCTGCATCACGTCCGAAAACCCCATTGGGCCACAACGAAAGGTCGCCATGGCCGGATTGGGAGGACTCCCGCAGAGAACGCAGAGGGCGCAGAGGGCGCAGGTACGAGTACGAGTAGGAGTAGGAGGAGGGGCACTGTACGAGAAGACGAGGCCTGCTTAAACGGGATATCTACATAATTCCCCTTGAAATGTAGGAGACAGAGCATTGGTTCTACCCACCCCCATTGGCAGGTCGAAACCGCCACCGCGCCCTCTGCGGGAGGCTCTCCGGATCCGGATGGGAAAGCAGCTCAGCTACCTATTCGGACAAACTCTGTTCATGTCCCGAGGTTGGTGAAGAGATAGAGCCCCTCTTTGCCTGGGGCGATGAGGTCGAGAAGGCCGTCATTCTGGATGTCCTCGATCCAGAAGTAGATCCCGAGACCGCTGGCGGTCTCGGGCGGGCCGTAATCGATGACATGCGGATGGAAAGCGCCGCGGTCGATGTCGAAATAGCGGATGACGAGCGGGTCACGCGCGCCGGGGTCGTTGCCGTTGTGTGCGCGGTAGCGTTTACCGGTCACCAGCTCCAGTGCGCCGTCGTTGTCCAGGTCGGCGAGGGCGAGGTCGTGGTACTGTGAGGAGGCGGTCTCGATCGGGTGCCGGGTCCAACTCCTGGCGCCGTTCTGCTGGACAACCTGCTTCCACCAGTCGAGGCCGAAAGCGTGCGCCTGGCCTACGATGAAATCCGCCGTTCCGTCCTCGTTGACGTCGTGCACGAGGATGGGGACACTGGACGACCCGAGATTGAAGCCGTCGTCATGCCACGTCCATGTGCCGGTCAGCGGGTCCTCCGGCGCTTCGATCCATGCGGTGGTGACCACGAAATCGCCGCGGCCGTCGCCGTTGATATCGCCGAAGCCGAGACCGTGACCGCAGCCGCCTAAGCGGACCACGTGTCGCGCGAATTTTCCGGTCCCGTTGCCGGCCTCATCACGTTCGAGGCGGAAGAAGACGATGTTGTCACCGGCGTTCGGCACGATCTCCACATGCCCGTCCCCGTCGACGTCCCAGAAGCGTGTGGTCTCGATCGGGCCGACATCGGCGATGGGGTGAACCTGCCAATCGGGGGTGCGGCCGCCGGGGTTTTCGAGCCATCGCAGGGGAAGTCCGAAGAACGCGCCGGTGACGATGTCGAGCAGACCGTCTCCATTGACATCCATCGGGTAATCCGAGAAGTCCTCCCAATACTCGCCGGCGGCGGGCACGTCGGTGACCTTGATCTCGGTTTGGAATTCAGGGCCGGGGTACCAGAACCCGCCGGACAGGATGTCCGTGTGGCCGTCGCGATCGACATCGAAGGCGGATGCTGCCTCGAAGGTGTGTTCGCTGATCTTGGTTTTCCGGAAATGCACGGCCGGAGTGGGGAGTCTATGCCGTCGGCAGATCGCCTCGAAGATGCGGGGCATGTAGGGAATGCCGGTTGAGGGGACCGCCTGGGTACGCAGCCACTGTTGCACTCGTGCCGGGGGCTGCGCCTGACGAAGGGGGGTGAGCGTGTCGGCATCCTCCGCGGTCATGGCTGTGACGGCGGTGATCCTGGGTGGGTATGGGCTACGTGGGGATTTTTCGAGGATGATCTTCTCGATCGGCAGTGGCCGTGGTGTGATGGCGAGGATGTGCTGGAAGGGATCGCTGGAAGGGCGCAGCCGCATGGGCCGGGCGCGGCTCAGGAGCTTATCTTCAGCCTCGAGCGTGCAACCGACCAGCAGTGGGATGCGATCGTGGATATCGCCCGCGTAGACGATTTCGATATAGCCGGGGATATCGAGGGGGCGCCCACCGGCGACGGTGCAACCGAGGAAAAAGAGGCGGTCGGCGGTGAACCCGCACGGCAGCTCTGCGGCCCGGTCTTCGGGGCAGATTGAATAGGCTGAGACCTGCCGCTGGAATGGGATGGCCCCCCCAAGTCGTTGGGTTTTGACCTCGACTTGGGTGGTCGTCGCGGTCCAGGAGTCGGGCATGCCCTGGCGGAAATCCGCGAGGGCGTCGTTGCCGTGGAGGATCTGTTCGACGCCGAACCAGGCATAGGCGGTGTTGCGATCGCCGTCGTGCAGGAGGATCCGAACGGCCTTTCCTTTCCATTCGGCCACGTCCCAGCTGCGCTCCTGAAGGGCGTCGGATCCGGGGGCGAAGGTCTGGCGCAAGATCGCACCGGATTCGGCGTCGATCAGGGCGATATAATTGAGGCCGCTGTTGTTTTGGGGGCCGTCATGCCCGCGGATCGTGAAGGTGATGGTGTCCGCCTGGATCGTGAAATCAGCGGACTGGATCTCACCGACACCGGTTTCACCGAACCCGAGGGAGGAGAGGTACGCGGGAACCTCGCGGGAGGCGCCGTCACGTTCAAGCACGGCCCAGGTCGACCCCTGTGTGGGAGCGGGAAAAGCGAGCGCTTGAAAACGAGTGCTTGCGGCAGTTGAAACTCCGGCCGAACAGGCAGAGACACACAAGGCAATCAGGAGTTGGAATTTCATAGCGTCCTTGGGGGAGGGGTCTTCGGCGCAGTGGTGAGCATGCGGTGGTGGTGGGGCGGCCGGCGGTCGGAGCCTGAGTCCGAGTCCGAGGGCCTCAGGGGTGAGAGGTCACGGCTATCTCCACAACCCACGATTCACGATCCACTCTCCTTGGTCTTTGACCGCGGTGGAGTTGCGTTGGATCGAATTGCTCGTTATGGGAGTGCAGGTTGCCGTGGTTCGGAGGAGCGCGGCGAGTTGTTATGCGGTGGAACTGAGCGGCCTTGGATCACCGAGGCGGGGCCGCCCTGGAATCGGAGAGGGAGATTGGATGCTGTTCAATTCGTTCGAATTCCTCCTCTTTTTCCCGTTTGTCCTGGTCCTTTATTACGCCATTCCAGCCCGTGGCGCCCAGTGGTTTTTGTTGATCGCCAGCTATTTCTTCTATGCCTGTTGGGAACCGCATTACCTGGTGCTGATCTGGATGTCGACCTTGGTCGACTACTTGGTTGGGCTGCGCCTGGGGCGGGCAAAGGGGCTGCATGCCAGGCGATGGTTGTTGGCGGCGAGCCTGACCGCGAATCTGGGGATCCTGTTCGTTTTCAAGTATTTCAATTTCTTTAACAGCGCCGTAACCGGGTTGGCGGATTGGATGGGGTGGTCCTACCGGGTACCAAACCTGGATGTACTCTTGCCGGTCGGGATCTCGTTTTACACATTCCAGACATTGGCCTATACCATTGACGTCTATCGTGGGCGGCGTCTGCCGGAGTCGAGTCTGCTGCATTTTTCGATGTATGTCGCCTTTTTTCCGCAGCTGGTGGCGGGTCCGATCGAGCGGTCCGAGCGGTTGATCCCCCAGTTGCAGCGCAGGGCGCCGATCGACGTGGCTCGTTGGAAGACCGGCCTGTTCTTGATCTTGTGGGGGTTCTTCAAGAAGACGGTCTTAGCCGATAATCTGGCGCTCTACGTCAACCCGGTCTTTGCCAATCCTGCCGGGCATACGGGATTGCCGCTTTGGATCGGGACCCTCTTCTTCGCCATGCAGATCTACTGTGATTTTTCGGGGTACTCAGACATCGCGATCGGGGCCGCGAAGATGCTGGGCATTGATCTGATGGTGAATTTCCGCAATCCGTATCACGCCCGTTCGATTTCCGAGTTCTGGCGGCGTTGGCACATCTCGCTCTCCACATGGTTTCGTGACTATCTCTATATTCCACTGGGCGGTAGCAAGGGCGGGCGGGTGCAAACGGGGTTCAATCTCCTGGTTGTATTTCTGCTCAGCGGGCTGTGGCATGGGGCGAACTGGACATTCCTGATCTGGGGGGCGCTTCATGGGTTGGCGATGGTCGTCACCGTATTTGCGCGCGCATCGACCCAGCGTGCCGGGCTTGCCGCCCAGCGTTTGGGGTGTGGCTGGTGCTGGTCGTTTCTCTGCTGGCTGACGACCTTTGGATTCGTCCTTTTGGGCTGGGTCTTTTTCCGGGCGCAATCACTGGATGCCGCGATCGTGCTGTTGCGCGGACTCTTCACCGCCACTGACGGACCGATCCTGATCGAGGGCGTCTTTGGAGTACGTCACATGCTGATCGTGGTGGTCGGCTTGCTCCTGTTGGAGTTCGGACACCAGGTGGAGCGCTGGACGCCGTTGGACCAGTGGATACGTCGGCGGCACGTGGTCTGCCGCTGGCTCATTTACCTCGGCTTGACCCTCTTTGTCCTGAACTTCGGTGCGACTGAGGAAGTGCCGTTCTTCTACTTTCAATTCTGAGCCTCGGCTAGACCTTGGGCCAGCCGAAGACAGGGAGAAAGGGGGGAGGTCTCGCGCAGAGGCGCAGGCATGTGGGAGTGGGGAAATGTCAGAGCTGTTTTCCGAAACCGGCTTGTTCAGCTGGAAACGGTTTGTCTAAAAAAAATGTAACTACTCAGGTAGCCCCACCATAGCGCTACCACTGAGGGAATTGTAATCTC
>CALLYA010000570.1 GCA_937875495.1 uncultured Verrucomicrobiota bacterium | reverse complement strand
CTCGCCGCATCATCGTGTACGTGAACGTGTACCGCTTCGCTGGGTACGTGTACGTCTCCTGGGCCGGGCTAGAGCTCGTCCGAAAAGGTCGATGCCAAAGCAAGATCGGCATCGCTATCGGCCTCCCCTAAATTCTTCGTGGCTTCGTGCCTTCGTGTGAGACCATCCCCGGCACACTCGCTGCGGTAGAGCCGGATGCCTCACACGAATCCAAGCAGCACACGCCTTTCCATTCATTTGCGGAATGGTCTACGTCTGCCCGATTCGCCTCTTTTCGGACAGGCTCTAGCTCCCCCCTACAACCCTAATCACGCTCCAGCATGTCCCTGCGCGGACGCGCCTTCAGCGCCGCACCCAATCGCTCGTAGGCTTGTTTCAGCAACTGCCAGTCGGTATTGCTCCGATCAAGAAAGACCTCCCCGCATCGCCCCCATCCCCCGGCCGCTTTCGCCAACGGTGCCATGAGTGGACTACTCTCCAACGGACGATCCGGATGGACAGACGGCCAGGGAATCCGTGCGGCCGTTCCACCGTCGGAATGGCAGGCCCCACACCGCCGGTCCTGGACATCCAGCATCACCGAGCGCCACGGCTCCTGCAAAATACTGCGATCCTCCGTCCACTCCATCTCATACCAGCCGTAATAGACCCCGTTCGCGTCGATCCAGATCGCCAGCGACTCCCACTCCTCTGGGGTCAGCTCCACCCCGTAATGCCCTTCCTGAATGATCCGCATCAGCGGTGAGGCACCCGAGCCGAAATCCCGCACCGGCACCGGTTCCACGTCGTACGGCACATCCCAACGCATCGCATACGCCGTCTTGATGTACGGCAACAATTCCTCATACGAAACCGCATAGCGCTCGGTCAGCTCCCCGGTCAACACGACCTTGTTCTCCCCCCGCCCACCCCCGTGGCATGGCATGCATCGCCGTTCCAGGATCGGCTGAACGTCCCTCAAAAAACTCAGGGTATCCCATCCCCAGGGGGCAGGGACCGGTTCGCTCGGAGCGCGCCGGCTCGCCAGCGGGATGCCGTTGCCGTTGGGCGGCGCGCCAAGCCGGTACTCGTGACAGCCGAGGCATGTCTGAACCTCCCCCGGCTTCAGACAGATGCTCGACCGCATCCGCTGGATCTCCAGTCCGCCTTCATCGAGCGACGAGAAGTAGAGCGCACGATTCGCCGGCACGCGAAAGTACGCCGAGCCATCCGCCTCGACCGGAACCGTGCCGATCACGCGCTTGACCGTGTACATGCTCGTCGCCGAAACCGGGATCACGCTCCCCATCGGGACACTCTTGCGCGGGACGTCCTCTATGATGCGCAACGCCTTGACCTCCCCGGGCGCCACACCCTGTTGCCCCATCGCCGCATCGACCAGCAACAGCAACGCATCACTCCCCTCGTCCTGCCGGTCCGAGCCCGCCTCCGGCACCGCCAACGGCTGCGGCCTGGAGGTCGGCCTCACCGGCATCGGCTCGGTCACCGAGATCGTTGTGTCACGATAGACCAGCGCCTTATTCCCATGCCGGTCGCCGATGTAAATTGCCCAAGAGGCCTCGCGCCAAGGCACGACCGTCGGCGTATACGACATCAGATAGACCTCCTCAGACAAGGGCCAGGGCCGACTCGCCCAACCCATGCTGCTGTCCTCGATCTTCTCCCCGATCACCGGAATCCCCGGCGTTAAAACTTCCACCGCCTCCATGCCGTTCACCGCCACCGCCTGGTCGATCAGCGCCACCGGCCCATGCGTCTGCCCATGGTGCCCCGTCAGCAGCGCCATCACCTTGTGCGAGCCCGGCACCGTCCGCGGAAACATGATCACGTTCGGACGGATGCTCTGGTTGCCAAAAAAGGGCGCCACCATCGTGCCGTCCGGATGCATCGTGAACAGGCTGTGCAGCGAGGTCACACTCCGCTCGTTGTACTCCCAGCGGTCATACAGGATCCGACCGTCCGGCAGCATCGACGGGTTGAAATCGTTCACCACATTGAAGCTCAATTGGGTCAGGTCGCCACCATCGCGATCCATGGAAAAGAGCAGCGCCGCATGCCGCGCAGCTCCACACATCACAAAATGCTCCGGCCGGTCCGAGGTGAACAGAATGCGATCGTTCGGGGCATAGACCGGTTCGCAATCGTTTTTGACTCCATAGGTCAATTGCCGCAGTCCACCCCCGTCGAGTCCGACCTCGTAAATGTGATAACTCTGCGCGTCCTCCACCCAATCATCCGATCCCTGGCCGAACGAAAACAAGAGCCGTTGCGCATCTTCAGACAGGCAGACATCGCGATAGATCCCCTCGCCCATGCCATCCACCACCGGTCGAACAACCCCGTCTGGACGCACCGGGGAAAGCGTGTAAATCCCACCGCCCGGGCGATTGTATAGATGATGCGCGTCCATGTACGGCTGCTCGGAAATGAACGGCATGCGCTTCACAAACAAGAGCGTGTCGAAATCGATTCGCGCCCAGAGCAAGCGGTCGCGCAGATGGGACACCGCCTCAAACAGCCCCGCCCAATCCGCCCCATCCACTTGACCTCCCCCCCACTGGTCCAGCAGCTCGGCATGCAGCCGGCAGAGGTCCACCCATTCCCGCCTTGCCTCAGTCGTCGCGCCCGCATCCAGCATCCCCTCGATCGCGGTCAGAATCGAACCGACCTCCTCCACATACGTGAACAGCGGGATCGTATAGCGCTCCCCATCGGCGTGAATCGTCAGCAGCGCCAGGCCGCCGCCTGCTTCCTCCAGGAAAAGCGGGATCGTCACCCCCATCGTCTCCGCACCCTCCGCCCAGACCACCTCCCCACGCCACGCCCGACTCGGACCCTTCGGCGCGTAGTGCTGCAACTCAAACTCCAGCGGGGAAGCATCACCCCCGCCCGGTCTCGTAAGGAGACAGCGGATCTCGTTCCAGCCGGCTTGCCACTCGATCGGCGCGTTCTCCAACCGCAGACCGAACGACGCGGCGCGACCGGCAAACCGGCAGGCGGACTCGAACTCGCGTGAGTACCCGTGATACCACATGTTGTGGTCCCCCGCCCCATCGTGGTGCACCCCCAACACCTGCTCGGCCCAGGCATGCTCCCGCTCAGGATCGTCGCCGGCAGCCACCCCCGGGACACGCGTCCACCAACCCCCGCCACCGGGATTCCGCCCGCATTCCCACCCCGCTTCGGCGGTGCCGGTCTCAGAGAACAGAAGCCGCCCAGGAATCGGGTTCGGCCACACCGTAACCGCGCCGGATTCAGCCGGGGGCACCGGCAGGACCGCCGACCAGCCGTCCTGTTGCTCCGGCCCCGGGATCAGCCACTGCACTACCTGCTCCCAATCCTCAATCGCGCGCAGTGTCTCCCGGAAATACCAGTCCCTGCGCACCATCTCAGGCACCGATGCCAACATCGCCCTCAGCTCGCCGGCAGCTGCAACGCTTATGCGCGCATCCTGCCCGCGTGGATCAGACCGCTCTACTGCCGCTTTGTCTGGGGCGACCAGTCGCGCTGCAGTCGGATCGAGCAGCAGCCTGGCACTGCCCCAGTTGGCCATGTCGCAAGCGATCCCATCGCCGCAGTCCTCCACGCTGAGCTGCAATCGAGCGACACCGGTCAGATCGATGTCCACATCCACACCTTCGCTCGGATCCCGCAGCTCAGGCCCCTGGTACAGCACGCGCTCGTCGCCGATCACAAAGAACCGCACGCTCCCGCCCGCCTCGCCACACCAGGTCGTGGCACGAAATCGCCGGTAGCTTCCGCCCAAATCCAGCACGATCGCAGAGGGCGCATGCGTGCCGATTCCAAACGGGTGGTTCCGACCGCCAACAGCGAGCGGCTGAAAGTTCGAATCGCGGTTGCGCACCGGCCGCTGACTGCCATCCAGGCACCAGCCGGCCGTCGCCGCCTCCCACCGCAACGCAGAGACCGCTACCCATTCCCCGGACAGGTCAGCGTCCATCGTCGGGCCTGAACTGACGCGCATAGGCTCCAGCCTCAGCAGTTCAAACCCGCCCGCTGAAACAGCCGCCACGCACGCCCACGCCCCCATCACTGCAAGGCCCAGGATCCCACGCTGCCACCACCACGCTTGATGCCCCATTTGCGTACCCTCGCATACAGACCAAGGAAATAGCAGGATTCTATCAGGCAACCTCGGCTCTCAAAATCCTTTTCAGCAGCCGCCAAAAACGATAGCCTGCCCGGGAAGAAGGGATCCACGGATAACACCACCACCCCCCCCAATGATGATGAACCACCTCCAGCGATCTTGTGCAGCTATTGTACTCTCCGCCTTGGCGTTGATCGCATGCGCGACATGCCTGCTGGCCTTGGAGCGAATTATCGTTGCTCCCGCCAAGACCCACTTTATCACCGCCGAATCAGGACAGACCTTCAGCCCCTGGGGCTTCAACTACGATCACGACAGCGATGGTCGCCTGCTGGAAGACTACTGGCACGACGAATGGTCGACCGTGGTCGAGGATTTCAGGGAGATGAAACAGCTCGGCGCCAATGTCGTTCGTATCCACCTCCAGGTCGGCCGATTCATGGACTCCCCAACCGCACCGAACGCGCGCGAGTTGAAGCGACTCGCCCAGCTGCTTGAAGTGGCCGAGGCGGTCGGACTCCACCTCGATATCACCGGCCTCGGCTGCTACCACAAAGCGGACGTGCCGGATTGGTACCCGACCCTCTCCGAAAAGGAGCGATGGGCCGTGCAGGCCGCCTTCTGGACCGCCGTCGCACGCACCTGCAAAGCCAGCCCGGCCGTGTTCTGCTACGACCTGATGAATGAGCCGGTCCTGCCCGGCGCAAACAAGACCGAGACCGAGTGGCTCCTGGGTGAGTTGGGCGGTAAGCACTTCGTGCAGCGGATCAGTCTCGACCTGGCCGGCCGCACCCGGCCTGAGGTCGCACGCCAATGGGTGCAGCACCTGACCACCGCCATCCGGCAACAAGACGAGCACCGGCTCATCACCGTCGGCGTCATCCCCTGGGCGCTCACCTTCCCCGGCGCCAAGCCGATCTTTTACGCCGAGCCCATCGCCCCATACCTCGACTTCGTCAGCGTCCATTTCTACCCGGAGCGTGGTCAGATCGACCGCGCACTCGATGCCCTCAAGACGTACGAGCTCGGCAAGCCGCTCGTCGTCGAAGAGATCTTCCCTCTCAAGTGCGACCTCGACGAGCTCGCCGACTTCATCAAGCGAGCCGAACATGTCGATGGCTGGATCGGCTTCTACTGGGGCACCCCACCAGACGCCTTCCCCCAGCAAAATCCAACCATCAGCCAGGCCATCCAAAAAGGCTGGCTCGAATTCTTCCAAAAAGGCAGAAGCGGCATCTAGCCGGAGGCTGTCCGAAAAAGTTCATAGCAAAGCAAGATCGGGGTCGGGGTCGCTATCGGTCTCGGTATCGAAAGGACGCGTGATGGGATTCGGATATGAGAAACCGGGTACCGCAACCGTATTATTGCGGTGCGGACACAACTCGACAGTGAATTTTGATCGGTCCATGAGGGCCAGGTGCCAATCAGAACAGGAATCGATTCCGATCCCGACCCCGACTCCGATTCAGATAATGATCTGACTGATCGTCCGCTGTTGCCTGGAGGTGACACATGATGGGACACGCCTTTTCGGATAGCATCTAGCAGCTTTCCCCATGGCCATTACCCGCTTCAACATCAACGGCTCGACCCAGTCGCAAACCCGGTCCGCTTCCGGGGCCATCAACACCCATGCCCACCGCATTCCCCATCGCTGCTGAGGTCGACGGCGTTCTCGACGCATGGAGAGCGCACGCCCTCGATATCGTGCTCAAGGTCATGAGCATCGTCATGCTGCCCCTCTTAATCTCCGTTATGACGGGACACCTGGTCTCTGTGCCTCGATTCCTTTCGATCCCCTTCCTGCTGACCTATCTGCCACTGTTGCTGGCTGCCGTTCGTACCCGTTGGAGCCTCCACCGGCGGGCCGGTATCCTCCTGTCGACCCTCGCCATCTTCGGTGTTGTCCAACTCGGCATGACCCAACTCACCGGCTCCGGACGGATCACGCTGCTCGCACTCCCTTTGGTCGCAACGATCTTGGTCGGCACCCGCACCGGATGGCTCATGGCTGCCTGCAGTATCGCCATTTTTGCAGGCGTCTCGGTTCTCATCCACGGATTCGGTCTCCATTCATGGATATCGCTCCAGGCTCCTCTCCCCGTCGTCCGTTATGAAACCTGGATCCTTCAAGGCATCAGATTGGCCGCCGCTCTGCTCCCGCTCATGCTCCTCTTGACCCGGTTCCAGATCCTTCAACGCCAATCCTTGATCGCCGAGCGCATGGCCCTCCGTCGCCTGGAACAGGAGTCTGCCGATCGCAAACGGCTTGAATACGAAATCGCCAGGATCAGCGAGGCCGAACGCCGCCGCCTTGGAGCGGACCTCCACGACGGCCCCTGCCAATACCTGACCGCAACCCTGCTCAATTGCTCCGCCATGGAGCACCAGTGGATGGCTGCCGGATTGGCCGTGTCCCCAGAGCTCCTTGCCATCCGGCAGGCCCTCGAGGAAGCCATCGGCATGGTACACGATGTCGCACGCGGCCTCTGCCCAGAGGATATCGCGACCGACACCCTTATACCCGCCCTGCAGCGGATGTGCCGGGAGGTCGGTTCCCGGCACCAGATCGAATGCAGCCTTCAGGTTGATCATAACCTTGTTCTGACCAACAACAACCAGGCGCTGCACCTGTTCTACATCGCAGGCGAGGCCGTCGCCAACGCAGTCAAGCACGCACATTGCACCCGGATCACCATTCGCCTGGGACATGAGAACGGCTGCGTCCTGCTGGAAGTCCGCGATAACGGCTGTCGCCCCGCCCTTACCGCCGCCGCGGCGGAACCAGGCCTTGGAAGCCGTATCATGGCTTACCGCGCAGGCTTGATCGGTGGTGAGCTGCAAGTCGAATCCAGCGGCAATACCGGAACCTGCGTCACCTGCCGCATCTCTCAACCCGCGCCCAAGCCATGAACAACCACGATCCCAAACTCTACTTCCTGGTCGATGACCACCCGATGGTCCGCGAAGGCTTGATCAACCTGCTCAAAACCGCAGGGTTCACACTCGCAGGACAGGCCGACAACTGCAGCGAAACCTTGCAGCATCCCGCACTCAGGGATCAACCACTCGTCATCGTCGATCTCGCCCTCGGTGAGGAGTCCGGGATCGAGCTGATCAAACACCTGCACCGCCGTGGACTGAGCGTTCTGGTCTACTCCATGCACGAAAGTCCGAGCCTCATCCGGGCGGCATTGAACGCCGGCGCCCGCGGCTACGTCACCAAACGAGAAACCGCACAATCCCTCCTCCGGGCGGTGGAGACTCTCTTCCAGGGCGAATCGTTCCTCAGCCCCCGCGCCAACCAAGCCCTGCAGCGGCACAACCTCGTGGATGATCTGAGCGGTCAGCAGTTGCGGGTCTACCAACTCCTCGGACTCGGCCACAGCAACGAAACCATTGCCCAACAACTCAACCTCAGCATTCGAACCCTCGAATCGTATTACGTTCGCATCATGGACAAGCTCGGTGTGCACAGTACCAAGGAGTTGCGCGCTCAGGCCGTCCACGACGCACTCGCGGCTCACAATCTTTCCCTGCGAAGGCCAGGCTCGTATACCTCCACCGATTCCTGCGAATGAGAGGGAAACCCCTCTCACTCATCCGCCGCGCGTTCGTGTAAACCTTGGGGCTTAAACAAACCAAGGGGGCGATTCATGAATGCGCAGAAGTTTTTTCACCATGGGTCCGTGTTGCTCGTGGCAGTTCTGGGTTCAGCACTGCTTACGTTCGCCAATCACGGACAAATCACCATCCAATCCTTCGATACCAACGGCGAACTGAGGTGGCATGACCCGCAAGGGACCGGCTCCCACTACGCTGTGCAGTGGGCATCCTCACCCGCGGGCCCATGGCTCTCCTGGGCGGACGCCGTGGAGCGCCTCTCATCCCTCGGCCCTACCGGAGAGGCCTCCGTGCCGCTGTTCTATCGAGTCGTCAACCCCGATCCCCAATACCGCGCCACGGAGACATACTCCTACTTCCAGAGCCTGCCTGAGTTCGACCCGCTCACTCCACTCCAGGAGGATGAGATGCGTATCTCCTTTCTCGGCTCCACCATCCCACCCCCACGCAGGGCCCAGGCCGAGATGAGCATATTTGTCGAAGTCGGTTGGATCCCGGACCCATCCGATCCCGTCTACGGTGGCCGCGCCCGAGATCAGTTCGTATTCGATTGCGGTTCCGGGTCCAGCGGCAATTACAACGCCATGAAGATCGGTTTCCGGCGGATGGATAAGGTCTTCATCACTCACCTCCACGCCGATCATATGACCGACCTGTGCCATATTTACGGGTTCGGCCCCTCCGGCGATCGAAAATCACCCCTCTATGTCTTCGGCCCCGGCCCGTCTGGTGTCGAAAGCCCGGCCGACTCCGGGATATACTATGAGGACGGCACAAAAAAATTCTGCGAAAACCTGCGCAAAGCACTGCGCTGGCATTCTGAAAGTTTCGCCTTCCAAAGCAGCAGTTACGCAAGCTTCGTCCCACCCACGCAAGAAAGCTGGGGCCTGCCGGTGATCCCACTCCCGGTCGAGGACGACCCCGCCAACGACGCCAATGCCATCATTCCCATCGAACTCGATTGGACCCGATCCGGCGCTCAACCCGATGACAACATCGCCTATCACAATTCCGAAACCGGTGTCAAAATCTCGCATTTCCCCGTCATCCACTGCCGAAAGGGCGCGATCGGTTATAAACTCGAGTGGAACGATATGTCCATGATCTACACCAGTGACACAAAACCCGAGACCAACAGCGTCCACCAGGCCTGCAACGACGGCAAAGGCGTGGATGTCTTTATTCATGAAATGATCGTTCCACCGGAGGTCTGGGCACTGAAAAGCATGGGACTCGAAGAGGTGCCCGCAGAGACAGACCCGATCTATGCGACCTTCCAGCGGACCGTTCAGGCCGCAACCAGTATTCAGAACAGTTCCCATACGCCCCAAGGCGCGTTCGGCTATATCATGAGCCAGATCGAGCCGCCGCCGCGACTCACAGTCGCGACACACTTCCCCGTCGCCGATGACACGATCGCATCCGCACTGGAAAGCGTGCGCGCACACTGCCCGGACGTCCGCATGGGCGAGGACCTCACATGGTCCTTCGACCTCATGGTCCTGCGCGTCTTCCCCGACAGGATTGAGCAGGTCAGAGCCGTTGTCAGCGACTTCGGGTATTACCCGCCCGCACAGGCCCCGGACGATCCAAATCCACCCAAGTACCAGGACGCAGACGGCAACTGGGATCCCTTCGCCCAAATCGACCTGTCCACAGAAATTCCGCCCGTCAACGGCGACGGCACGGTCAATTACCGCGAGGACGGGTTCTGATCAACGGCTGAGCTCAAAAGGAAAGCGGCATCCCGCTGCTTTTCAACCATCATCTCCCCTTCCGGGACCGGAGATGATCCGCAGATTACGCAGATTCTCGCAGATCGAGAAAACCGCCACCTACCTCTT
>CALLYA010000569.1 GCA_937875495.1 uncultured Verrucomicrobiota bacterium | reverse complement strand
CCGATCCGACCGATCCGACCGATCCAACCGATCCGACCGATCGGCAATCATTGCCTGGAGGCGACGCCTGAAGGAGCGGGCCTTTTCGGCCAGCCCCGTCATTGCCTTCCTAGCGCAATACGAGGTTGTCCCGATGGATCACCTCTTCGTATTCGCAGTGGCCGATCAGCTTCATAAAATCCGCCGACCGCTTACCCTGGATCTGGACCAGCTCCTCAGCGGGATAGTTGACCAAGCCACGCCCGATCTCTTCCCCGCCATCCGCAACGATCGTGACGGGCGCCCCCCGCAGAAAGCTCCCTTCCACCCGCTTGACCCCAATGGCCAGCAGACTGCCACCGCGCTCGCGCAAGGCCTTGACCGCCCCCGGATCAACCGTGATCACCCCACGCGGATGATGGAAGAACGCGATCCAGCGCTTGCGTCCCGCCAACCTAGGTGAGGCGGGCTCGAAAAAAGTACAGGTGGCCGAGCCCGCAAAGATCTTCTCCAAAATCCCCGGTGTGCGCGCATTCGCAATCACCATCCGCTCGCCCGCACGCATCACCATTCGCGCGGCCTCGATCTTGGATCGCATCCCTCCCGTCCCAACCGAGGATCCCGCGCCTCCAGCCATCGCTTCAATCATCGGGGAAATCTCCGACACCCGCGGGATCAACGGCCCCGGATCCACCCCCGGTGGCCGAGAGTACAGACCATCCGCCGTCGTCAACATGATCAGTAAATCCGCTTGCACCAGAGTCATAACCAAGGCACTGAGGATGTCGTTGTCCCCCACCTTGATCTCCTTCACCGCCACCGTGTCGTTTTCGTTGATGATCGGAATCGCGCCGGCCTCCAGCAAGTAGCTCAGCGTGTTGCGCGCGTTCAGATGCCGCTCCCGCTGGCGGAGGTCCGCATGCGTCAACAAGACCTGGCCCACCGGGATGCCGTAGCGGGCAAAACAGTCCCTGTAAAAGGAAATCAAATGCGCCTGACCGGCCGAGGCCGCCGCCTGTAAACCAGGCAGGTCGCGCGGACGGCAGCGTAGCCCCAAGTCGGCCACCCCAGCAGCGACCGCGCCCGATGAGACGCAGATCACCTGGCGACCACCCTTGATCAATGCCTGCATCTGCTCCACCAGACTCTCGATCTGAGGATGGTCTAAATGACTGTCGTCCCGAACCAACGCACGACTGCCGATCTTAATGACGACACGACGTACCTGGTCGATCCAATTTCGCGATGCCTGTTCATTCATGGCCGTATGTGCGCTATATTGATGCCTTGAACTCGCTCCCCGAGAGCCTTCGATACAATGGCGTCGAACGGTCTCCCCGCCTTGAACCGGCGACCGACCGCCTCCGACCCAGGGAGGCGATACGTGGGGTTGTGCAGAGAAACATCCGAGCAGAGATCACACAATTCAAAGGTCGACACTTTTTCGGGAGGAGATTGATGGAACAGAGCAGCCTCGTGTTGAGCATCGCCCAATCCGCGCGCAGGGCCTCCAGGCGGATGGCGGCTCTCGACCCCAAAGCCAAGGACCCAATCCTGAACGCAATGGCCGATGCGCTCGAACTCCAGGCCGCAACCATCATTCAGGCCAATCAAAGGGATCTCGCCGATGGCCAAACTGCCGGGCTCTCCAAGGCCATGCTCGATCGCTTGATGCTCAATGAACAACGTATCCAGGCCATGGCCAACGGCCTGCGTGAGATCGCACTGCTGCCCGATCCCGTCGGCCATGTCTTGGAGTCATGGACCCGCCCCAACGGCCTGGTCATCAATAAAACCGCAGTCCCGATCGGGGTCCTGCTCGTCATCTATGAATCCCGGCCGAATGTGACCGCCGATGCCGCCGGCCTCTGCTTCAAAAGCAGCAATGCCGTGATCCTCCGAGGCGGTTCAGAGTCGCTCCGCTCCAACCAGGCCATTCTCAATGCGCTCGTCGCCGGCGGCGGCCCGCTCGGCCTCCCGGAACACGCCATCCAATTGGTTCCCACCTCCGATCGCAACGCTCTGTACGAGCTGCTCGCTATGCCGGATTGCATCGACCTCGTCATCCCCCGCGGCGGGCATGGCCTCATCCGTGCCGTGGCCGAACACTCCAAGATCCCCGTCCTCAAACACTACAATGGCGTCTGCCATGTCTACGTGGACGAGGCCGCCGACCTCGAAATGGCCAAGCGCATCGCCGTCAATGCCAAGTGCCAACGCCCCGGCGTCTGCAACGCCATGGAGACTCTCCTCGTTCATGAAGCAATCGCGCCGGATATCCTACCCGACCTCGGTCAGCTCCTCCTGAACCAAGGCGTCGAGATTCGAGGCGATGAGAGGGTCCGCAAACTGATCAGTCAGGCCGTGCCGGTCACAGAGGAGGATTGGCGTACCGAATACCTCGATCTCATCCTCTCCGTCCGTGTCGTCCCAAATCTGGATGCCGCCATCGATCATATCGAAGACTACGGTTCTCACCACTCCGACGTGATCGTCACCTCCAACCCCAATGCCGCCGAGCGGTTCAAGCGCGCCATTGACTCCTCGACCGTCTACGTAAACGCCTCATCCAGGTTTACCGATGGCGCCGAGTTCGGGATGGGTGCCGAAATCGGTATCAGCACCGATAAACTGCACGCACGCGGACCCGTTGGTATCCGGGAACTGACGACCTATAAATACATCGTAGAGGGGACCGGTCAGATCCGCGGCTGAAGCCCACAAATACGCGAATCCCGCCGCTCCTTATCCTTATGCAAGATCCAGTTACGATCCCCATCTCCTCCCTCGTTGCTTCCCCCGAAGCCCCTGGGGAAATCGCCGCCTTCCTCGATCGAAACCTCCCCGAACAGGGGCTCTTCGCCGGTCGTACCCTACCCGGTTCACGCGCTTCCTGGCGCATCGGCCTGGAGGCCTTTCCCCTACCACGGTCCGCCGTCGATACACTCGTGGAACTCGGGCCCGCACTCCTCGCCTTCTACAGGGCCGCCAATCGATTGTACCTCCAGGCCCGCAAAGGGAAGGCGCCGGAGTTCGTCACCCGCTACCTGGACTCGAACAAGCCCGATTTCCTACTGCGCGCCTCCGCCATGGGCCGCTTCAAAAACCAGCTCCCCTTCGTCCTGCGCCCCGATATCCTGGTCGGACCCAAGAACTGGGCCATCACAGAGCTGGATTCGGTCCCCGGAGGCATCGGACTGACCGCATGCTTGGCCGAACTTTACGCCGCCAGAGGAGCCGATATCATCGGCGGCGCGGAAGGCATGATTCACCGGTTCGCCGAAGGGATGAAGGCGGCCATGCCCAACCACGGACCCGAGCTCTGCGCTATCGTCGTCTCCGAGGAGTCGCAGGATTACCGCCACGAAATGACTTGGCTGGCAGAACGCCTCTGCGAAATCGGTCTTCCCTGCGTCACCTGCGCACCGGAGGACCTCCGGTTCCATAGCGATGCCGTCTGGGTCCCCTCAGGCGAGGGCCAGGAACAACAGCTCGGATTGGTCTACCGGTTCTTCGAACTCTTCGACTGGGACAACGTCGACCCGGACCACCTCCTGCTGGAGGCCGTTCGTAAACGCCAAGTCGCCATGACCCCGCCCATCAAACCACACCTGGAGGAAAAGGCCCTCCTGGCACTCTTCCATGC
>CALLYA010000568.1 GCA_937875495.1 uncultured Verrucomicrobiota bacterium | reverse complement strand
AAGACACGATCCTTCATGCGTCGCCTCCAGGTAATGGTTGCCGATCAGTCAGATCATTGTTTGGTTCAGGTTCAGGGTCGGGGTCGGGGTCGGGGTCGGAATCGGAATCGGAATCGGGATCGATCCCTGCTCTGTATGGCACCTGGCCCTCATGGCCCCCTCAAACTTCACTGCCGAGTTGTGTCTGGACAGCAACAACAAGGGTGCGGCACCCGGTTTCTCATGTCCGAATCCCACCCCGCGTTCTTTCGAGACCGAGACCGATCGCGACCCCGCCCCCGATCTTGCTTCGGCATTCACCTCGTCGGACGACCTCAAGCTCGGCCCAGAAACGTACACGTACACGTACACAGCGAAGCGGTACACGTTCACGTACACGAGGATGCGGCGAGTACGAGTACGTGTACGGGTACGGGTACGGGTACGGGTACGAGGGGTTGCCGATCATTCAGATCATTGTCGAAATCGAAATCGGGATCGGGATCGATGGAAAGCCTGATTCGGCCTGCATTGTTCAGATGCAATACAACCACCATCCCGCCGGCTGCCAAAGTATGCTTCCCATTCAGAGACGAATCGGATAACCATGACCGAATCATCCGAGTCCATGCCAGCATGGACCCACTCAGAACGCATTCAAGGAGCTTGAGCGTGAATCATCCTCGCAGCATCAACAGGCGGACCTTCCTCCATCATGCCGTCATCGGCGCTTCCGCACCCCTCATTCTGTCCGCTGCAGGCAAGGCACTGGGCCGGCCTGCGGCCGGGGATCGCCTGACCCTTGGGGTCATCGGCATGGGCAAACGCGGGCATAATGTCATGCGCAGCTTCATGTCCCACAAGGAGGTGCAAGTCGTCGCCATCTCCGAAGTGGAGCCGACCCGCCTCGAGTTCAATCGGCAGTTTGTCGATACTCAATACAGCCAGATGACCGACTCCGGCGCCTACAAAGGTTGCGCGACCTATACCGACTTCCGCGATCTGCTCGAGCGTAAGGATATCGATGCGGTCCTCATTGCCACACCCGACCATTGGCACGCCATCCCCGCCATTCGCGCGGCCAACGCCGGTATGGATATCTTCTGCGAAAAGCCGCTCTCGCTCACCATTCACGAGGCGCGCATGATGGCCAACGCAGCAAAAGCCAATAACGTCGTCTTCCAAACCGGCAGTCAACAGCGCTCCGAATGCGGCGGCCGCTTCCACCGCGCGTGCGAACTGGTCCGCAACGGGCGCATCGGAAAACTCACCAAGATCATCGCAGGCGTGGGCGGTGCCTCCAGGCCGTGCGACCTGCCCGGCGAGCCGATGCCCGAAGGCGTGCACTGGGATATGTGGCTCGGCCAAGCACCCGAGCGGCCCTATAACCAGATCCTCTGCCCGCAAGGCGTCCACGACCATTATCCCGCCTGGCGCGACTTCAAGGAATACTCCGGCGGCGGCATGACCGATTGGGGCGCGCATCACTTCGATATCGCCCAATGGGCGCTCGATATGGACGAGAGCGGCCCCGTCGAGATCATCCCGCCTGAGCTCAGCGATGAAAAACTGCTGACCTATGTCTATGCGAACGGCGTCCAGTTGGTCAAAGGCCATGCCAACGGCGTCAAGTTCATCGGCACCGAAGGTACTATCGAAGTCAACCGCGACTTCTTCCAGGCCGATCCCGAGGAGTTGGCCAACGACCCGATCGGTGAGAGCGAGATCCACCTGTACAAGGCCAACAACCATGTCGGCAATTTCCTCGAGTGCGTCCGCTCCCGCCAAGACCCGATCTGTACCGCCGAAATCGGCGCTCGGTCTGTCACTGTCTGCCACCTCGGCAACATGGCCTTCTGGTCCAAACGCAGACTGCGTTGGAACCCGAAGACCGAGCGCTTCATCGACGATGCCGAGGCCGATACCTGGCTCGATCGCGAGCGCCGCGACCCCTGGAAGGATCTGGCGTAACCGAGGCTCAAGACATTGCGCAAGTATGGAGTAGACAGTATGGATTGTGGCCGTTGAGCAAGTGTAGCTAAAGCCCGTCCGAAAACCCTATTGGACCACAGGCGCCGGATGGGGAGGACTCCCACAGAGATCGCAGAGGGGTATTGGAGGAGGGATGCAGATACGTTGGAGCTGTTTTCTGCAACTGCCTTTGTTTGCAGAAACCATATTTCACCAAAATCCCCCCCCCAAAAAAAGAAAGCATGGATCTGGGCCTTGACCCTTACCCCCATGGCCAGGTCGAAAACGCCACCGCGCTCTCTGCGCCCTCTGCGGGAGGCTCCCAAATCCAGATGGGGGGGGCCGGCTGCCCTTTCGGACGACCTCTAGCTTATCGATTTGGGTGGGTCCATCTCGACTCCGTGGATCAGAGTTTCTTGCTCACGCTACCCGCTATCCACAGCCTGAGACCATCGGCCTCAGGCTTTTTTTGAACGAATTGCCCAATTGAGGGTCGAAACCAATGTCGTTCGGGATATGATCGCAAATCCCCCGATATGATCATGCCTCCCGGATACCCGCTGGCCCACGGCAGATCCCCCTCTCGCCGTGGGCCGCTTTCTGTCTAGAGGCTGCCCGAAAAGGTATCCGCTTTCCCGACCTGCCCTCCCCACTCCTATCCGGAGATCCTCGCGCAGAGGCGCAGAGGCGCGGTGGCGTTTCGAGCTGGCTTGGGGGGGAGGGTCGATGCTCTACTCCCTGCTTTTTGGGGAGATTCATTAGGTTTACCGTTTCCCACCAAGCAAGCCTGTTGCAGGAATCACCTCAACCCCACAAGCAAACTTCCCCATTCCCCCTCTGCGCCTCAGCGCCTCCGCGCGAGTTCTCCCTATCCGGAACCACAGTGCCTTCAGCTATGCCCCAATGGGCTGGGATTCGGACGTGAGAAACCGGATACCGCAACCAACCGTATTATTGCGGTGCTGACACAACTCGGCAGCGAAGTTTAAGCGGTCCATGAAGGCAAAGCGCCAACCAGAACAGGAATCAATCCCGATTTCGATTTCGATTTCGATTTCGATTTCGATTAACTCGATTAGCTCGATTAGCTCGATTTCCCCGACCCCGATTCAGACAATGATCGGATTGATCGGCAACCATTGCCTGGAGGCGACGCCTGAGGGAGCGCACCTTGTCGCACAACCTCTGTCTACGCGACCGCACGTAATGCTCCGTCATTCGAATCGGGAGAGGTACTCCTTCAAGGCAACCGCGTTGTTGTGATCTTCATCCTTCGCAGCGAACAGCAACGTGACATCCCCCTTGGCGAGACATTCACGCAATCGCTCAATCCCTGATCGCGCCTGATCGAGTTCCTCGAAATAGCGATCCTTGAATTCTTCCCACCGCAGGGGGGCGTGCGCGTACCATTTTCGCAGTTCGTGGGAAGGGGCGAGCTCCTTCAGCCATAGATCAAGCTTTGCCTGATCCCTCGAAAGCCCCCGCGGCCAAAGCCGATCCACAAGGATCCGGAATCCGTCTCCTTTCACCGCCTCTGCATACACACGCTTGAGCAAAACCGCCATGGTGGTTGCACCTTAGTCATCGACCGCATAACGACTCGTAACAGCAATCCGATTCCAGGCATTGATCATCACCGCGAGCCAGGCGACCGCAACAACCTCTTTTTCTGACAGCACCTCGCGAGCCCGTTGATAGACGGAGTCCGGAACTTGATCCTCCGCAACCAGCGTAATCGACTCCAACAACTCCAATGAAGCCCGCTCCTTGGCATTGAAATACCCGGTCTCCCGCCATGCCGGGAGGAGATTGACCCGGTCGGTCGATTCGCCGCAGGCAAGAGCATCACGCGTGTGCATGCGAATACAATAGGCACAACGATTGATCTGAGAAGCACGGGTCAACAACAGATGCGAAAACCCATCCTCCATCCCCGCCGAACGGCAGACCGCAGCGACTCGAACATGCAATTCATGCAGGCCCTCATACAACTCAGGGGCCGCCTTCCCAAGGTTGATTCTCTCTGTCATCTCTTCTGTTCCCTATCGAATCAGCAAACTGAAACCCCGGCTCCTCTTCAGAACCGGCGATCTTCCAGCTTCGCTGTGGAATGAAACCACATTTTTTCCGTCCATCTTCGACTTACCCTATCTCAATACCAGGTGGCTGCAAGCTTAAGCCCGTCCGAAAAAGCCATGGAGACCAGGCGGGGCTCTCCGGATCCCGATGGGGAGGACTCGCGCAGAGGCGCTGAGGCGCAGAGGGGAGAATTGGGAATGCTGAGACTTTCTACAACTGCCTTGGGCAGAAGAAAACGGATTCCCCCAAATGGCAGGAACCAGGGCGGCGTGGGACCTACCTACCCCCATGGCCAGGTCGAAAACGCCTCCGCGATTAACTCGATTAACTCGATTAACTCGACGAAACCGAGCTTGGTTCGCCATCGTCCTTTTCGGACGGCCTCAGGCTAAGGCATGATTTCGAGGGGGCCACCCAACGGAAGTCGGAAAAAAACAAAACACTCCTGGGATCCGCAGATAAAGAAAGAATGAAATCGGGGTCGGGGTCGCTATCGGAATCGGCACCAAATGGACCGCGCACTAGACTCCCCCACAGGCGTAAATAGGTAGCCATACCGTCTCAGCCCGGCACGCAGTGACCTCCGGCCTCTGCTTCCCTACCGATGCAGTTCCAGCAGACGCGATTACGATTCGCCCAGCCCTGCCGGCCCGTCCTCCCCAGCCCCTCACGGGAGCGGTTGTTTCTGAAACCGCACCTCACGCGTCGGCGCCTCGTCCCCCACGGGCACGGTCAGGGGCCCGTACAACTCGGGCCTTCGGCTCCTTCGCCACCTTCGGCCGGTGCACATTTCGAGCACACATGGATCAAGCTCCGCCGTGACCATCCAATCCTCTGCACTACAGGTCTCGTTGAGAACCTCACCATACGGATCCAAGATCATCGCGTTCCCGGTCCGCACCTCCCCGTCATCGAGACCTACACCGTTGCTGAAGACCAGAAACATCCCGTTGTCGTGCGCCCTGGCTGGGAGCCAACGCTTGAGCCAACGCATACCCTTCGGCCCCGCAAACTCCGCCTCGATCGCTTCTGGCTCCTCATGACGCCGCTCCCAAAGCAGCGGATCGATGAGTCCCATAGCCCGCGGCGACGCAGAATCACAGCCGCCGGTCTGGTGCGGCGCAAGCAGAATGTCCGCACCCTTGAGCGCCGTGATCCGGGCGTTCTCGAGGATGTTGTTGTCGTAGCAGATCAGGACCCCAATCCGGCAGTCAAAAGGAGAATCAAAGACGGTATACTCGTCGCCGGACGACATATGAGAACTGATGAAACAGTGCAGCTTGCGATGACAGGCCCAGCGCCCATCCGGCATCGCCACGAAATAGGAGTTGAAGAGACGGTCTTCCTCCCCCGCCTCGATCAGGCCGGCCCCGATCGTAATCCCGGTCGAACGCGCCCAATCCAACAGCCGACGGCAGGAGGGACCATCAGGGACCGGTTCCGAAAGGGCCTCAATGGATGCGCGATCCAGTCGGCGAACATGCCAATAGCCCGTGATACACATCTCCGGGAACACAAGCAGTTCAACCCCTTGAGCACGGGACGCCTCCAAAAAGGCCTGCATGCGGTTTAGATTGAACGCCTTGTCCCCTCCATGGTGGTTGAATTGCACAGCGCCTGCCCTGATCGCTCGCATGAGCATGCCTCCGGTCGTTGATGTTCGTTCCAAACGGCAAAGTGCCCGCGGCGGACCGCGGGCACTCACCCTTTCCATCGTCGTCTCTGGCGACAGAGGAAACCGCGTCGGGTATGAACCCGCACAATCGCCCTCACACCACTCAACCTGCGCGCTCTACGCCTGCTCAGGGGTCGGATCGGGGGTCGATGGCTCCACCGGCGAGGCAGGTTTGGAGGCCGCATAATCCGTCGCCTTCGCGGTCAGCTCCCGGAACTTGGTCGAGATTCCGGCCAGCTTGGCCTCCCACTCCGCATTCGGGGTCTGGCCCTCGGTGACCTTGAAGAATACGCCCATCAACGCCGCCATCGCCACCGGCTCAAAAAGCGCCGCCTTGAGCGACCAGGCAAAGACCAGCGCTAGCAGTACACCCCAGCCGGATACGGCCCCAGGCATTGCCCCGGCCAACGCGAGAAACGGTCCGACCACGATCAGGAACAGCACCAAGGTCAATGCATACATGATCACCACCAGGAAGACCGCGTTCTTGAGAATCACCTTGTAGTTCTGCGCGTACAGCACCAAGGCATCACGGCTCGTCTGCCATGGATTCTCACTTCTGATGCGCATGTTGTAGGCAATGATCACCTCGTCCAAGTACGTGAGCGACATGTTCAGGATCTTGTTCAGGAACGAAACAAGCCCCTCGAGCCCAGGGATCGGGAGGATCGAGGCTATCGTGAAAAAGGTCCGGTTGACCGCCCGCAGGACACCCTTGATCAACTGGTCGATCCCAAAGAGCAGCGATGCCTCCTTGAACCGCTCTTGTACCTTGTCCTTCGCAAACTCAATCTGCCCCTTTCCACTCGGAAGCGGCCGCCCGTCCATCAGCTCTACAAGCACAGCAATATGCCCCGCCTTGACCAGGTAGAGCAGGTATTCACGAAACCAGTAGAGAACGATGCTGATGGCGCTGAAGCCCACCAGACCGCCGAAGCCACCACCACCAGCGGGGTTGTCGAAAATGTGCCCCATCAAATAGCCGGTGCCTGCACCGACACCAACACTGAGCACATAGGCAAGCATGACCGAAAAATAGACCACGAGCCGGAAAATGATAAACGGTGCCGTCTTGGCCATCATCCCGAGGACCTGCCCCATTTTAAAATCAAGCATTCATACCTCCTTTGTATTATTCGCCTGTCCCATTTGCAGCAAGGGGGAATACCAATGTACTCCATTAGTGGGTTTTGTCATCGGTCCCATGACAATCGGACCGGTCACGACAGAAACTCCATGACCGGCCCGATCGCGCGAATCTGCCTCCATAGGCCTTGCAGCCGATGGAGTTTCAGCCTACGGACGAGGCCACTGATCCGTCCGGAACGGTGTCGCAGGAAGCCCGTCCTGGTTCCAGAGATTGCCCAGTGGATAGTTCGCCCAGCCGTAACGCACCGCCAACGGCTGCGCGACATCCGGATGCGAGACCACGATGGTATCGCCGTCAATCTCGGCCTCCGCCCATTGGAATGCGCGGTTCGCTCCCGCTATCGAGAACCCCTTGAGCGCTCCATCGCGTGCCTCGAGCCCGCCTCCCACATGGTCAAACCGAAGAACCACTTGGTTGCCCTGGATCTCCATGCTCTGAAATTCCGGGCCCGAGCTGACGATATCCCTGCCGTACTTCATCTTCAGCGCCAGGAGGGCGAGCCGATGTCCCACCGGCTCCTTCTTGCGCGGATGGATATCCTGTTCCTCACCGACATCGGTGATCACAGCCATGCCTACGTTCGGGAGGACCTTGGTCGCCAGGAGTTGGGCTTCGCGCAGATAGGCCCATGCGGGATCGCTCGGCTGCTGCTCGATCGCCATGAAAGGCGCCAACTGAACCAGCAGGAACGGGAAGTCGCCAACACCCCAATCATCCCGCCAGTTCTTGATCATCGCCGGGAACAATTCGCGATACTGCTCCGGTTGGCCGGCATTGCTCTCACCCTGGTACCAAATGGCACCCCCGATCGCATACGGCGTGAGCGGAGCAATCATGGCGTTGTACAGGACGCAGTTTTCCCAATATCCCCATGGCTGTCCGGGAGGGTTCTCGCCCTTTGCCTTCGCCGCTTCCACCGCAAGCTTCCACCGGACAATGTTCATCCGGTGGCGCGCCGCCTCGACCGCCTTCTGGGAAAAGAGCTCCCGAAGGATCGGATTCTCCGCTAAAACCTCTTCGCGGGCCCAAGACTCAGCCGGGGTGCCGCCCCAGTTCGAACTGATCAGGCCGATTGGGGCCTTCAATTCCGCGGCGAGCTCTCGCCCGAAAAAGTAACCAATCGCTGAAAACCCGGCAGCGGTCTCTGGATTGCAAGGAGTCCATCGGGCGTCCACATTGTCCAACGGCGTGTCGGAACGAACGTGCGGCACGTAAAACAAGTGGATGTTCGGGTTGTCCGCCTCGGCCACATGTTTTTCAGCCTCGAACGACGAGCGCAAAGGCCATTCCATGTTGCTCTGGCCGCCACATACCCAGACCTCGCCGACCCAAACCTCTTCGATCACGCGATCGTTGACTTGCAACCGGTAAGGTCCACCCGCCGGTGGGGCATCCAAAAGGACCTCAAACCGTCCCGCTTGCGCCACCGTCGCAGCCGCCTGGTTGGCAAAGGCGATCTGAACCGCCTCGCCGTCGTCCGCCCAGCCCCAAACCCGCACCGGCTTGGCCTGCTGAACTACCATGCCTTCCCCAAAGAGGTTCGGCAGTCGTACCTCCGCCCAGAGTTGAGGCAGAAGCACCATGCCCAAGAATAGAGATAACCCCAATCGGATCTTCTTCATCAATCGCCCCCTATCCAAATCACAAATCAAGAAATCTGAAGAACGAAGCCCCAATACTGAGCCGTCCAGCACAAATTTCCAACCAAATTTGAACCCCCATCGCAGGATAAACCAAGGCCTCTGGAGCTGGAGATCGTCCGAAAAGGTCAATGGCGAAGCAAGATCGGGGTCGGGGTCGCTATCGGTCTCGGTATCGGTATCG